>JAFTDU010000119.1 GCA_017454005.1 Desulfovibrionaceae bacterium
ATAAAATAAATAATAGTTTTTTACCTTATAGTTAATTGGCATACATAACATAAAAAGTTAAATTACTGAGCAAAGACTGCATGATTTGTCAAGTGTAAGTTAATCTTTTTTAAGTATATCTCAGGCAAATGCTCGTACCTACATACTCACTGCTAGGTATTACAGTAAGTTATCACGGCCTTGACTTGCGCATGACCTTTCTTTAATAATAAAATTTTCAACTTTTACTTGGAGGCCTATCAATATGGCTAATTTGCAAAACGCCACCCGTACAGAGGCTGGTGTGACAGTCAATGGCTTTCTCTTAAGCCCCATTGTGGAACAGTGCACAGGCTGTGACCGGGTGCGTGATTTTGAAAACGAAAAATTTTGCTCTTCTTACCCCAATCCCCAAAGCAAATGGGTAGGTGGCAAATGCAATTTTGCAACGCACACCAAGGCTGAAGTCACCGCCCAAGCCAAGGTTAACCCCTTAAAAGCTTCCAAACGTGCCGCCAAGGGCCGGTAAGCCGCACAACCTAAAATTGTACTTGGCGGAGATTTATACTCCGCCAAGTAACGCCTAAATGCTCATGCAACGCCCTGATCCAGCCTCAATTCCTGTGACCCCTGGGGTCTATTTATATAAGGATGCACAGGAGCAGGTCATCTATGTAGGTAAAGCCCGCATCTTAAAAAAACGCGTGCTCTCTTATTTTCGGGCTGACGGCCTCTCTGCCAAAACCAGAGCCATGCTTAAGCATGCAACAGACATTGAGTATATTGCGACAACTACGGAAAAAGAAGCTCTGTTGCTTGAGGCCCACCTAATCAAAAAATATCATCCGCACTACAATATCGCACTCCGCGATGATAAACAGTATTTTCTCTTCCGCCTGGATCCTAAGGCCAATTTTCCGCGCTTAGAAATCGTCCGCCAAGTGCGTCAGGATGGGGCCAGATATTTTGGGCCCTTTACCTCAGCCCTAGCTGCCCGCGAGACTTGGAAACTGCTGCACCGCACCTTTGGTTTGCGAAGATGTTCAGATCGTGCCCTCAAAAATAGGGTGCGCCCCTGTTTATACTACCATCTCAAACAATGTGGGGCACCATGTATTGCTGCCATAAGTCAAGAGCTCTATCATGAAGCTGTAGACCGCATTTGTGCCTTACTTGACGGCCAAGCTTTTGAGCTACTCAAAGCATTGCGCCAAACAATGACAGAATGTGCTGAACGCTTAGCCTTTGAAGAAGCAGCTACCATTAGGGATCAAATTCGCGCCATAGAGCGGACTATCGAGCAACAAGCCGTCATCTTGCCTGGCAAAATGGATACCGATGCGGTGAACTTAGCAGTAGGTTCACGCGGCCTAGCCATAGCCATCTTATTTATTCGCAATGGTGCCATCAGTGAAAGTCGTGCCTTTTATTGGCCTGATGAAGATCAAAATGCTACCCATGAGCTGCTCTTAAGTTTTCTCACCCAATATTATGCAGTGCAACGCCCGGCTCCCCGCCTCTTGTTGCCCTTTAAACCAATGGATGCTGATCTCCAAGATGCTCAGACTGACCTTACAACTCCAAGCTATACTTTTTTTGATGCGCTGATAACATCACTTGAAGAACGCATAGGTCAAAACATTCAGGTCGATATCCCAGATAATCCACAAGATACGCAGCTCCTTGATCTAGCCAAGACCAATGCCCAAGAAGAAATTCGCCGCAAAGAAAACTCTACTGAAGTACCTTTGCTAGAGAAAATAGCTCAAGCCTTGCAATTACCCAAGCCACCTCAGCGTATTGAATGTGTCGATGTTTCCCATGAACAAGGAGCAGAGACACGCGTAGGCTTAATTGTATATATCGCAGGTCAACCCAGTAAACAGGACTATCGTCAATATGCTATGCCCAATAGTCAAGACGATTATTTGACTATGCAAAACTGGGTACAAAGACGTCTTGCTAGTGGTCCACCCTGGCCAGATCTCTTATTGCTTGATGGGGGTTTAGGTCAACTTAATGTCGTGAGCAAAGCCTTAGAGGACGCAGGTAGAGGGCAGCTCTTTCCCCTTGCAGCCATTGCCAAAGCTCGCGATGCCCAAGGTCAACCCGATCGCCGCAAAGGTAATGTTTCTGACCGCATCTTTATCCCTGGCCGTACCAATCCCCTAAACCTTGCCTCTGGCTCCAGAGAACTCCTTTTCTTGCAACAAATGCGCGATGCGGCCCATAATTTTTGCAAAGGTAAGCATCATCAAGCCCATAATAAAGCACAGCTCTCATCCAAACTCTTAGCGCTCCCCCATGTGGGCCCAGCTACGGCCAAACTCTTGTGGCAAAAATTTAGCAGTCTTGAAGAGATGCGAGCTGCCAGCCTCAAAGACTTACAAGAATTGCCAGGTATAGGCGCTGCCAAGGCCGCTAAACTTTTGGCCGCACTGCAAACAATCTAATCACAAATTTTTTTAAGCCAAATCACTTGTTTTCGGTGCATGCTCCAAAGATTAAAAATTTCTCATAACGCAAGCTATATTGAAAATTGCATGCAGCATCTTACAAAAAGAAAAGAGATGTCTATATATTGCTGTGCAATAGCTTGTGTGCATCTTTTAGATAAAATTAGCGCCCATAAACATAATTAGTCTTCTACACATTTTGTTATTTCTGCACAGGCACTGTTTTAATTGCTGCTGGTCGTGAGTAAAGAGTCACTTTTACAACAACTTCCAAATTACTGTCCCTGACATTGCGCGAATAGAGACAGAATATGGGGAGCCCGCCCTACAGGAAGGGGTTTTGCGAAAAATCACGACGCGTGCGTCGGAGTCCGAAAGGTCGCGAGATTTTAAACGCTCTGCAAGATTTGTCTGCTTTGGCGCTTCTTGGTAAGCAATCGATCTAAAGCACGCACTTAGTACATAT
The DNA here is from genome assembly GCA_017454005.1 of Desulfovibrionaceae bacterium. Classification (GTDB taxonomy): domain Bacteria; phylum Desulfobacterota; class Desulfovibrionia; order Desulfovibrionales; family Desulfovibrionaceae; genus Desulfovibrio. Next base: position 2,902 of record JAFTDU010000119.1, read on the forward strand.
CTCTATTATTTAAGACATCTATTACATTAAATAAGCACTTACAAGAAAAGCTCCTCAACCTGAGGAGCTTTTCTTTTGCATTTTTAAGATTAGTTTTGATGCATTTGCGCGATATCTCTATTGTTGTGAGATATAAATTCCATCAAGTACAATATAAATAATATTTCAAGAATCTCAGAAATATCTTTTCTTTAAACCAACTTATACACTGCAATACATTTTAATGTATATACATTCTAAAAAAGCAGATCAACAGAAAACTCGTTGATTTTTCAATAATACTTTACTCAACTATTCAATAACTTAATTTAATTTTTTACTCATAACCTATATTTCCTAATCTAAACCAATAAATTAAATAATTATTTTGTATTACTTGTATACCATATGAGAATTCTGCAAAATTATGTAAAAAATATGATACAATAAGTATTTTACTACGTAATGATAAGTTTTTTTAAATTTTATGTCTATTACATTGCGATTATATTTATACATAACTAGCCATAAAAAGTGTAGATAAGATATCTGTTCTAGCAACATTAGGTTCAAAAATTTTAGCGATCACTCAGCATCATATTATATATTGCCTTTGTCGGTAATTTCGTAAACTTTGTGCGTCGCAAGATGATAGCGCAACATTATTTTCTTCTTATTTCATTTCAAAATGCTAAACACTCCGCCAAATTAATCTTCTACAAAAAATTTAATCTTTCTGATAGATACTATTTGATAACTTGTTATGGGATCTCAAGAATTATCGTAAATCATGAATTTTGCTATAAAGCTAATAGTTTCCAAAAGTGTCAACTTAAAAAATTATTCGATAAATAGTATCTCAAATGATGACTAAGTACTGTAAGAGTTGCCTGAACTAGATCTGAAGTCTACAGCAATGTAACATCAACTCTTGTATCTGTTACTCTAGTGACAGACTTCATCCAAATTATTCTAGTTTTATAGCATGTGATTGCGAGTCTTACTTATGTATTAGGGAAAGAAACTGTGAGTGCTACATCACTGTATATCGCGTATGATGGCACAGATCTTAAGACACACGAGATGGATGTCAAAGTACTTGCGCCAGCATTGCTAGCTTTTTCCGATATCTTTGAAGAAGCAAACACAATCCTCAATGGTGATCGGGCCAAAGCACATGTTAACATGCGTTGGTCGTTTAAGACAGGGAGCTTTGGTTTTGAGTTATCTGTTACACAGCCTCTTCTGCAATCTATACTTGATCTAGGCAAATCTACAGTCACTTCTGCCGCAGCGCTCCTCAAGATACTTGGTTTCACTGCTAGCGCTGTTACGAAGGGACTAATCAACGTCCTCAAGTGGATAGGCGGGCGCAAGATTGAAAAAGTCAGTGTCGACAGGAAAAATGTTACGCTATACATTGACAAAGAACATATCGAAATTGAGGCACAAGTTTTTACTTTACTTCAGAACGAGAGGATTCGCAAAGCCATAGACGATGCCATAGCTAAACCACTCACTTGTGATTGTATTGATACAGTTTGCTTCACTGATAGTCAGCCAGACCCTGCACGCATCATTATTATCGAAAAGCAGGAAGCAAATAGCTTTCGTAGTAATCCCTTCAATCCTAAAAAAACAGGCACATCTGACTATGAAATTAATCTAAAAATCAGTAGTGTCATATTTCAGGAAAACAATAAATGTCGATTTTCTTATGGAAGTAATACTAATTTCTATGCAAACATCACTGATGAAGATTTTTTGCGCAGGATAGACAATGGCCTAGAGGTGTTCGATCAAGGCGATGAAATCAAAGCACGCATACATGAGCGCTTTACGACCAATTCAAATGG
>JAFTDU010000120.1 GCA_017454005.1 Desulfovibrionaceae bacterium
GATCCTTGGGGTCAGGCACGCATCAGTCTTGTGTCGTGACTGATGAACGGTTTACCCTGGCAGACTGGTCTTGGTTTCAAGGCCGGTCTGTTGGCGTTTAGATAGAGCTGCGCGTCTTAAACAAGAATTTTCGTTTTGGCGCGTTGGCTGTTTTAACCTTTATCTTTGTGGCCAAATGCTATGCAGAAGAATCCGGCCCACTCACGTTTTCCTTCCCTGGAAGCTCTGCCGGCTTTAGCTTTGCCCAAGCAAGCGCCCCAAGCTTTAGCTAGTGATGAGCTCTGTTTTGCCTTGTGGGACAAATATGCCATGCCTGGCAATATCAGGGAGCATTCTTTATTGGTGGCCAAGATTGCCGCGGCTCTTGCCACGCGTGGTCAAGACCTAGGTTTAGCTATTAATGTTGATCTTGTGCGCCAAAGTGCCCTCTTACACGATTTAGGTAAGGCATATAGTTTAGCCTATGGGGGCAGTCACTCCATGCTGGGGGCTGGCTGGGTGGTAGCTGAAACAGGTAATTATGCCTTGGCCCAAGGGGTGTTACACCATGTACATTGGCCTTGGCCCTTACCTTGTGGATCACAGGTATGTTCACTGCCTTTGATAGTTTTGTATGCTGATAAACGGGCCAAACATGACCAATGTGTGACCTTAGACGAACGAGCGTCTGACTTGCTTGAACGATATGGGCACGATCAAGAGGCACGTGAGACCATGATGCGGGTTTTTGCTGAGATCAAAACCCTGGAACAGGCTTTAGCGGATTGTTTGAAGTGGGAGAATCTCTATGCGGATACTTTTGATAGCCGGGGGCTGGTCAACAGAAGGTGATGTGTCTTTAGCGGGCGCTTATGGCATGCAAGAGGCCTTACAAAGTTTAGGACACACGGTCACAATCTTTGATTTGCTAGATTTTGATAACCTCTTGTCCCAGGCTGAACAATATGATGTGGCGTTGCTAAATCTGCATGGAGATCCCGGTGAAGATGGGTTAGTGCAGGCTATGCTTGAGCAAGCTGGGATACCTTATCAGGGTACAGGAGCTAGTGGCTCCCTGCTTTCCCTCCATAAGGCTGCAACTAAACAGGTTGTGCGGCGAGCTGGCATTGTGACGCCAGATTGGGAGTTTGTGCCCAAAAAACCACAAGGACAGTGGGCACCCAAACTGCCCTATCCCCTGTTTGTCAAAAGTGAAACAGGGGGCTCTTCCATTCATTTGGCACAGGTCGAGGATCAAAAAGCCCTGGAAGAGGTCATGGCGGAGATTTTTCAGGCAGGGTGTGGAGTCCTGTTGGAAAGGGCCATTAGCGGGGTGGAAGTGACATGCGGCATCTTGGGTGAAGAAGCTTTGCCGCCAGTTTTAATTAAACCCAAGGTCGGTAGTTATTTTGATTATGCAAGTAAATACGCTGCTGATGGGGCCCAAGAGATTTGCCCCGCACCTTTGCCAGACAAGATGCTGGAGCACATCAAGGCCCAAGCCCTCAAAGTACACCACATCTTGCACCTTGACGGCTTGAGTCGCAGCGATTTTATTTTGTCTGACGATACCTTATATTTTTTGGAAGTGAATACTTTACCAGGCATGACGGCCACAAGTCTTGTGCCTAAAGAAGCCAAGGCTATAGGCTTAGAATTTCCACAGCTTATGCAGCGCTTTGTGGATTTAGCCTTGGCCAAGCAGACTAAGCCCAAGAGTAAGGAATGAGAGGGCTTGTGGCAGGTATATGTTCACTTTCATGGGGATCATGGGGAATATTGGCACAATTGCAGAGGAGCGCACCTGGGTGTGATTGGGCCGTAAAACCATACCAAATACCACAGGGAATGCTTAAGAGATTATAGTGGTCGGGGCGACCTAAGCTTAAACTTAACACCTGGCCTTTGGTTGGTGATTGCTCCCTGGGATCATAGAGCACAAGATGCAGGAGACCCCAGGGGACAGCAAAGAGCTGTTGTTGGAGCTGATGGCGTTTCCAGGCCTTGATCTCGCCATAGTGCACCTCGGAAAAATAGATTTCACCAAAACCGGCTGGAAAGGTGGGCATGAGGGCATAGTCACCCCGTAACATATGTAAGACTGCACCTTGAGGAGTATCAATAACTTGCAGCGGTTGAAGCTTCACACCATTGATTGATGTCTCTTGGGTTGTGTATTCCACTAGGCTGTCCATACTTGCCCTCGTTGCGTGGCACAAGTGACGTAGGCGGCAATTTGGCCAAGGGTAAAGTCGAGCATCACCGGTGCTAATTGACTGTAAAAACAGTGGTACCATTCAGCCGTATAGCGGAGGGTTTCCTCAAAGTTGAGGGTCGCTTGCCAATTGAGATGGGCTAAGGCCTTGTCACAGCAGAGTTTGAGCAGGGTGCATTCTGCTTGCTCCTTGGGGTCTTTATGCTCCATGGTGAACTGAAAATTAGGCCAATGCAGCGCTAAGCCTTCCACAACCTCCCGCACTGTGGCACAGACTTCAGCCCTAGGACCAAAATTATAGGCTTGGCCGCGCAATCTTTGATTGTCAGGTGCTGTTAAGAGTTTTGCGCCTAACCAAAGATAGCCTGATAAGGGTTCAAGGACATGTTGCCAGGGCCTTGTTGCTTGGGGATTGCGCAAGACTACCGGTTCTTTGGCGGCCCAGGCGCGGGCACAATCAGGGACAATGCGATCTTGTGCCCAATCACCCCCGCCAATGACATTGCCAGCCCGCACAGTACAACAGGCAGGACCTGTTTGGAAAAAACTTTGACAATAACTGTGGGCAATGAGTTCAGCACATCCTTTGGATGCTGAATAGGGGTCGTGGCCACCTAAATGATCTGTTTCCCGATAACCATAGACCCATTCGTCATTGCGGTAACATTTATCGGAAGTAATAATAATAGCAGTTTGTACCGATGGTGTTTGGCGGATAGCTTCTAGGACATTCAGGGTGCCTAGCATATTGGATTCAAAGGTTTCTACAGGATCCGCATAAGATTTGCGCACAATGGCCTGGGCAGCTAGATGAAAGACCACATCAGGCTGAAATGCTTGCAGGGCTTTGAGCAATGCGGCTCTATCCCTGATGTCTCCCGTAACGTCCTGGATGTGCTCTTTGAGGTTTAAGGCTGTAAAGTTAGCAGGAGTTGTGGGAATATCATGGGCAAAACCACACACCTTAGCACCCAATTGCAGTAACCAGGCTGCTAACCAGGATCCTTTAAAACCTGTATGCCCGGTAATAAAAACTTTTTTACCCTGATAGGCATTGGCAAACATAAGTACCTCGCTGATGTTTTACGCCCAAAAAGCTTGGCCTTTGTCCCACAATTCATTTAAATACAGCGAATCGCGCAGGGTATCCATGCATTGCCACTGACCTGGATGGGGATACATGGCGAGCTGACCCTCTTGTGCCAAACGTTGAAGTGGTTCTCTTTCTAAATCACAACTACTATCAGTGCTTAAATAATCTAAAAATTTGCGTTCAAAGACAAAGAAACCACAGTTGATATATTCATTGAGGATGGGTTTTTCTTCCCAGGACAAAATATTGCCTTGGGCATCGGTTTTCACAGCGCCAAACCTTGTAGGTGTACGGACACCTGTAAAGGTGCCAATGGTTTTAGCTTTGAGATGAAAGTCTAAGAGTTTGTCAAGATCAATATCAGCAACACCGTCGCCATAGGTGACCATAAACCTGTCCGCATCATTTAAATATTTGGCTACACGTTTAATGCGGGCGCCTTTGAGGGTTTCTTGTCCTGTATCACACATGGTGACACGCCAATCAACAATTTGCGTGGGGTAGGATGTGACCTCACCGCTTGCAAGATTGACCGTAAAGTCTGTATTTCTTAAGGTGTAGTCATGAAAATATTGTTTAATGACTTCGCCCTTATAGCCTAAAGGCAAAATAAAATCTTTGTGTCCGTAGCGTGCATAAATTGACATAATATGCCACAGGATCGGGCGACCACCAATTTCCACCATGGGCTTAGGCTTGATGACAGTTTCTTCGCGGAGCCGCGTGCCTTTGCCACCACACATAATGATTACTTGCATAATTATTTTGAGGGAGAAGTGTTACAGCAAAATTGCCAAAGATTGAGCAAGAGATGATTTAAGTCAACTGTGTACTAGGTTCAGTTAAAACATGTCAAGCATGCAATAATGTTCTTGAGACATTGTGCTCACAAGGGTAGATGTGATCAATTTATTTTTTCATATATCAAGATACGATTAATTAAGCATGTGTATTTTATAAGATGACTTAATTTTGTGTTCAAGACACTAGTATTTTTTGCAAAACCTAAGTGTTTTTTTACTTTTAATAGTTTTATCTATGTCTAATCAATATAATTTGCAGACCTAGGCAGGTGTAGATGTCCTACTCCTGCCTATATTTTGCTTAACTAACAAAATTAGATAATATCTATTATAGAGTATACATTATCTGATTATTAGGATGTTAAACTGCAGTTATAATTGATTGTTCAGTTATAAGCCTAGATATAAATTGATAGCGTAAGATGCACTAATATTAAGATATATGTTTATAATGTACAAGTAATTTGAGAATGGTACATGAGATTGTTGATATGCATAAAAAGAACATAGATTAATTAGTATTGATTTTTGAATGTGTCGCTGATCCAATGCAATATCAGTTTATTTTAAGTGTATATATGTCAATAATATTGATTTTTATCTATAGTTTAATTTTAAAATTGCTATATGATTTTATAATCTTAAGTTCCCTGGTGCTTCTGTAACTACATGCCCCTAAAAATAGCCGCCCCCACGACCGTGAACGTTTAGCGCCAAAACAGTGTCACTAAATTCAGGCTCAGCTGACCTGTGTGCGACGCGGCTGGGTCAGAACCCGGCA
>JAFTDU010000009.1 GCA_017454005.1 Desulfovibrionaceae bacterium
CATGCATAATCATATAAATACAAAATAAATTAAATAAACATAAATGTAGCATTATGTGCACTTTTTTTACATTTTGGTATACAAATTTATATTCGGCAAAGAAAGAGCGAGCATACGCAAAATTCATGCCGTTAGGCGACTTAACCCTTACTAAAATTATAAGCCAAAATTTTGCTATAGCAAAAAATCATGCTACTTTTTTTAAAAAATAAAGGTAGCAATCTTATTTTGCGCCCCAAAAAATGGGGAAAATGCTTAGTGACAACAAAATATAGCGTTTTTTGCTAATACTGCGGTTTTGGGAGGATCTAAATATAACTCTTTTTGGATCGAGTACTTATATCTTTTCTTATCAATATAATTTATACTGTATTTATGTAGATATAATAGGCAAATATTAGAATTTTTCTTTTAGTCATTTGTCGCAGTTTAAGAATTGGAAGATACAACTAACGGCTAAAATTTTATATGCTTATATTTTTTAAGCATCATATTACATTATTAATAGCATAATCAAAATATATTGCATATAGATTATCTTGATTTATGCATCTTTTATTTATGATCACATATGTAAATTTTGAGACTACTTAACTACGTAAATAATAATTTTCTTTATCTTTGCATTGCATCTTCTACTTTTACTAAAATTATCTTTTTTTATTATATATGTATCTTCAAATAGATTTTTCAAGATTCAATTTAAGTAGTTATATATTTAGAACAAACTGGTGTGGACTTATCTAATAAACATCAATGTATGATATATTAAGTATCTTGAAAAAATTATTCTTAGAGTTGCAACAAAGCTTAAATTGCCTTTAGCTCTCTGCTATTTATTTAAGAAACGTAAAAAATTACCTCGCAATAAATCTCTTGCGTGCTCTAGAAAAACTAAGATCTCAAAGATTCCATTTTTTTAACCACGCGAGCCTACTTTGCGCACTAAAATGCACTCATCTGCATAGAGATGCTGATCATAGGTTAAAAGTTGTTTATCCCGAGCTACCAAGGCAGTTTCTAAAGGTAAATCTAACTTGCTTAAAAGCTGTCGGACAGTTTTTACAAGGGGCAGAGAGTAAAACTTGCCTTCAGGTTCCATATAAATATGTAAACGCGGACCTTCATATTTGGGCTCAAGTATGATTTCAGCTTCTTGTAAGGTCATATCAATCCTCAACATGCACGCCTTATCTAATACTTACAGCAAAGAGCACAGTGACCAAAAGGAGACTTAAAGCTCTGAGCGTTTGCGTCAACACAATTAACTTAAGCCCAAGACCTGGATTGTAATAGCCGGCATAAGCTGGCAATTGATGGCGTAAGGCCCGCATGGGTGTTGCTAAAATATTGCCTAAAAGGAGGGCTAAAATCACCTCCGCTGAACTTAGACTCTGGGTACTCAAAATGGCAGCTGAAGCTCCAAGGGCGGAACCAAGCTCTGCCAAGAGGCTTAACACGATGATGGAACAGGCCTGCGGCGCCAAAAACTCCCGCAAAATCCCTAAATTACTAAACCAGCTATTCAGATTGGCAAAGACGCCTGTGACCTGCAGCGTGTAGATTAAAATATAGATCGGAATTGTATAGAGACAAAGTTTGGGCAAACGTTTGCGCAACCGGCGCCAGCTAGTTTGTAAAACTTGGGTGCAGCTTAATTTAGTATAGGTCTCTTTAGCTAAGACTTGCTCTTTAGGCTCCGGCAAAAGAAATCTCGCAAGAAAAAAGGTGCCAAGGGTGCGTAAGACTGCAGCACAAAAACTTAGCCCAAGGTAAATAAAGGCTGCCACACCTAGCACTGGATAGGTCAAGCAAAAAATCCCTGGCAGATGCAAGAGGTAACTTGGCAGACTCATGAAGACTTGGGTCAAGAGAAGTTCCCGTAAGGGTAGGGCGCCTTTGGCATACTCTTCCGACAATAAGGCATTGGCCTGGGAGGGCGAGAGAAATGCCAAGGTAAAGGCTGCACTAGAAGTAGGTCCTAAATGGGCTTTGTTGGCTAGCGGCTGACTTAATTTACTTAAGAATTTGGTCCAATGGAGGGCTTCTAAGACATTGGCGATGAAAATTCCCACACCTAAACCCAAAAGCAGGTTCACGAGGGGCGCGATGAGCTTGGCCCAGAGATCTTCATATATTAAGCCCACTTTTTTGCAAAACCTGTGTCACAAGGTAAATCAGCTCTACTCGCTGCAGCTTGCGCTAATTGGTCACAACGTTCATTTTCTTGGGTACCGGCATGGCCACGCACCCACACAAACTTAATTTTATGCGGATGGATCTTTTCAAGCAAAAGCTTCCACAGATCCACATTTTTCACAGGTTCTTTATTTGCCTTACACCAATTATTTTTTTGCCAGCTCTGCAACCAACGTTTATTAAACGCATTGCAGACATATTCTGAGTCAGAGTGGAGCTTGATATTGGCTGGCTCATTTAAGATATCAAGTGCCTTGATAATACTCATGATCTCCATACGATTATTGGTTGTAAGTTTATACCCACCGCTAAGCTCAATACGTTTTTCACTGTCTGCATCTAAAATAACAGCAGCCCAGCCACCACGTCCAGGATTGCCCCGACAGGAGCCATCAGTATATATAGTAATATCTTTTAGCATGTCATCTTTTGCTATATTGTTTTAAAAATGAAATTACAGTGCCATTTATGCTAGACTACACAGAGAGTTACACAAAGTAGCGCAATTTAGTAATATAATTTAAATTTTATATACAGGATACTTAAAAATCATGTCTTTAATAGTTATCACTGATAGATAATATATATCAGTCATGTGTACGTATATTATATTTACTTCACATAGAATCGCACAAGATAACTTACGATATACGTTTTTTACACATGCAATCAATATCAATTTTTAATTATATTAAGCTTCATTGCTATCTTGTCAGAGTCAAAAACTTGCAAGATTGTCACCTACCTGTGCATTTGAGAGCCAAAAATGCTTAGCATAACTTTGAAGCTGCACGCTATGCAAAAAAAATAGGCTTAATGACTACTTACCAAGCAATTTTTTTTGGTTTTATTTTTGGAAACAAATCACTCAGCAATTTTAAAGCTTCAAAATTTAGCATAGGCGCAGAAGCAAATAGACGCCTCTGTCAAAAAAAGTGATTGAAATGCAACGCTAGGAGAGTGTATGAAATGTAGAATCTGTAAAGAAGAAGCTGTTGTGGCACTTCAAAGCCACAATACTGCTTTCTGCGCCCAATGCTTTCTCAATTTTTTTACGCACCAAGTCAGCCGTGGCATTGCCATGTTTGATCTCTTTCAAGCTCATGAGCGCATTCTTGTGGCTCTTTCAGGGGGAAAAGACTCTTTAGCCTTATGCTTAGTCTTAAAAGAGCTTGATTATAAGATTGCAGGTCTGCACCTTGATTTAGGGATTCCATCATCCTCCCCCAAAGCAAGAGCTTGCGTTGAAGGGTTCTGTGCTAAACACAGTATCCCCCTGCATATTGTTGACTTTGTAGCCGAAGGGGTTGGTATCAAAGAGGTCAAAGCGAAATTACGCCGCCCCATTTGCTCTGCCTGTGGCACACTTAAACGCTATTACTTCAATAAGACAGCTCTGGATTTGGGCTTTGATGCCCTTGCCACAGGCCATAACCTCGATGATGAGGTCAGCCGTTTGTTCTCAAATACCTTACGCTGGGATGAAAGTTACCTATCTAAGCAAGGCCCCTATCTACCAGCCTCCCCTGGCTTTGTACGCAAGGTGAAGCCTTTATGGCGCGTCAGTGAATTTGTGACTGCTAACTATGCTTTTCTCAAAGACATTGACATACATACGGCACCTTGCCCGTACAGTCAGGGTGCAAGCTTTCCAGTGCTTAAAAACCTCATGCACAATCTTGAATTGGCCATGCCTGGCCGCAAACTTGATTTTTATCAAGGCTTTTTAAAACGCGGTCGACCCTATTTTGCTGCCAATACGCAGCCTGAAAATACACTTAAGCCGTGTCAAAAATGTGGCTATCCAACTGCAGCAGAAGATCTCTGTAGTGTCTGTCGCATCAAAGAATTGCTTGCATCTTAGTCTAGCTGCCAAGACAAAAAAGGCCCTTAAGTTTCCCTAAGGGCCTAACTATGCACCAATGCCACGGTTACATATTCATAATTTTACTTTCTTCTGCTGCATCGATTTCCGAGAGTGTGGGTACTTCTCCCTCGGCTACACCGATCATGCCCCGCATAACTTGCATGAGCTCGTTAAAATGCAGGCTAACAACATCTTTGCCATTGTTGACAATACAATTGTCGCCATCCACAGAATAACGATAAGCATGCCGCGTCTTCTTATCACCAGAGGAGCGCACCATGTAATAGACCTGATCGTTTTCAGCAGTTACGTAAAGCTTCTGTTTGACTAATTCGTTAGTGGACTCATCCACCCACGAACATTCTGAAAAAAGACGCCCGCGAAAATTTAAATCTCCGCCATTATCCTGTTTGAGAGAAAAGTTTTCCAATGTTGGTTGCACGGGGTCTTCCCTCCGTAAGGCTTAGAGCCTTTTTAATGCGTCAACAAAAATGCTCACGGCTAGACCGGCCCCAACATGAACCGTATGCCAAGTCGCCAGCAGCCTCTAGACGGTGTTCCTAACATGCCTTTCATTGATAAAAAGCACTTAATCCTCTCTGCATTTCCTTTAAACTGTTGCTTGAGCCAAAGTCAATAGGTAAGTCTGCAATTCAAGTAGAGGATCAAATTTATAAATCGACGCAAATTTTATGCTCCAAAAAAAACTAGGTCAAGTATTCTAGTGTTTCACGCCAGTAATTTACGCTAATCCTTAAACAACAACTTTACATTTTGCGCAGAAAACATATTTTTTTATATTCTTGAATATAAAACTTGTAGGAAATATTTGTAAATGTTATTGCAAACCTTGTTTAAAAAGCTAAGATATCTTCTAAAAATCACTACCCTCTATTTGTATAGAATTTCTAAGCTATCTTTAAACCTTTCTATAGAGTTTGCGTGTGGCACAGGTAACTGTCTCGGATTTTTTTAGAAATAAATGTTTTTTAAGATTTTTTACGCAGCGTGGATCATAAAAGCAGACTTAAAATTTCTAAAAAATGTATAGGTCTTTTAAACTAGCTCGTACCTCAAAAAGGCCGTTACACATTGCCCGAAGCTTTGGCGCTATAAAAAGACCAAAACCTTTGAGAAAGCAATGCTTAGGCGCAAAATGTGTGGCATGCTAGGCATAAGAGCATCTCCCGAAGATATTTCTACTTGCCCACACAACCAAAATTAGGGCGCAAACAAAAGCAAGTTTCAAAAAATATGCAGAAATGAGCAGTTCCACGGCCCTGCATCTACCTTAAAAAAATGTAGTTTGTATAAATTATCAGGACTTGTGTTTGTCTATATCTTTTTGACTTGCTAGCACAAACTTGGCATAGCATTTGGCTACGATAGAATTGGGATCCATTTGCCCTAAAAATTTCCCTGTAAGCTTGGCTCCTTGCTTGCTGCTCCCTGGTTCTTCTTTTTGTGATCTTTCTTGCAAAGCTTGACTAAAAGTGGCAAATGCTTGCTGGCTCAAGCTGCCTTGGGCTAGATTAGCAGTCAGATGCGCTTCCCCTGAGAGTAATTGCACCTCAAGCTTTGTAAAATACTTCCTAAACAAAAAGGCATTGACCCGCTCAAGGATATCATTTTGTAAAAACCTGATTTCTTGCAACAGCATTGAATTCTCGCAACCAATCTTGAGCGTAGTTTTTTTGTGCCCCAAAGGAATTGCAAATTGGGCTAATTCTTCATTGCCCAAGACTATTTTCCAATTCTCCCAAAGATGCACTAACCTTGCTTGAATATGTTCAGAGTCCATACTATCTACATAGTGTTGAAAATCAATATTATGCTGCGCAATCAAGGGATGACAGGAACGATATCTTTGCAGAATTAGATTTTGGGCTGCAAGTTTCTGACTATCTTCTTTAGACTTTGCCATATAGACTATCCATAATTCTAGAAGGATGTGACTTACTTAAATTAGATAGATGACAAGCCAAAACAAACATGTGCACGTAAAGTTTTTTTAAGTTTAGACATAAAAACTTAGCAATACTAGATTCATGCATTTCTAGTTAGTTAACTAATTTTTGCAATATATTCTAAAATCATGATGTGCGTAACGTCCTAAAATGGTAATTGAGTTTAAATAATTTACTATATTTGATATTAATGAAATATATACATAATCAAGAACATTTTTCCATATACAGATATTTTATATATTCTTAGCATACACGCTTGAACGCTAATAATAATTTTCTTCTAAAAAGTTGTGCGTTATCTATAAACAATTTGTCATTTGCATAAGAGATAAATACTTAGAGGCAACTTTATTTGATCAGTCGCTAAAAGTATGCTGCAAGTTGCCAAAATAACAAGCAATCTTTGATTAGCGTGTACTTTTTAAGATTAGACTCTTGTGCAATTCTCTTACCCAATCTTGCTTATTTTGTTTTAATTTGAGGTTTTATATGCTAAAAAATTTGGATCTTGCCCTAAATTGTAAAATCGCTGACCCCAATTTGGCTGAGCTTGGAGCTAAAGAGATGCAGCTCTCTGAACGCGAGATGCCAGGCCTTATGGAGTGCATCAAAAAATATGGGCCTAAAAAGCCTTTGGCAGGCTTTAAGGTCACAGGCTCCCTGCACATGACCATCCAAACTGCCATGTTGATCAAAACTCTGCATGCCTTGGGTGCTGACATTCGCTGGGCCTCATGCAACATTTTCTCAACTCAAGACCATGCTGCAGCAGCTGTCGTTGACCAAGGCTTAGCAAAAGTGTTCGCCTATAAAGGGGAGAGCCTAGAAGATTATTGGTGGTGCACTGAGATGGCTCTAACCTGGCCTGACAAAAGTGGCCCTGATCTCATTGTGGATGACGGCGGTGATGCCACCTTACTTGTGCATCAAGGGTATTTAGTCGAAGAAGATCCAAGTCTTTTAGATAAACCAACCGACAATAAAGAATTTCAATGTATTCTTGATAGATTGCGCTTGCGCTATAGTCAAGATCCCACCCACTGGCACACCATAGTTAAAAAAATTCGCGGTGTGTCTGAGGAAACAACCACAGGTGTGCACCGTCTCTACCAAATGGAGCGCGACGGCAGACTCCTTTTTAGTGCCATTAATGTCAATGATTCGGTCACAAAATCCAAATTTGATAATTTATATGGCTGCCGGGAATCCTTAGCAGACGGGATCAAACGCGCAACCGACATCATGGTTGCCGGAAAAGTGGTGGTCGTGTGTGGCTATGGGGATGTGGGTAAAGGCTGCGCCCAATCCATGCGCGGCTTTGGCGCCAGAGTCCTTGTGACAGAAATTGATCCCATTTGCGCTCTGCAAGCTGCCATGGAGGGCTATGAGGTCACAACCATGGAAGATGCACTACCCATTGGCGACATCTATGTGACCTGCACTGGCAATATCAATGTCATCACCGGCGCCCACCTTGAGCAAATGAAAGATGAGGCCATTGTCTGCAATATTGGCCACTTTGATAGTGAAATTGACATGCACTATCTTGAAACAACGCCGGGGCTTACCAAAATTCAAATTAAGCCTCAGGTAGACAAATGGATCTTGCGTTCAGGCCGCAGTATCATTGTTTTAGCTGAAGGGCGTCTTGTCAATTTAGGTTGTGCCACAGGTCATGCCTCATTTGTCATGTCCAATAGTTTCACCAACCAAATCTTAGCACAATTAAAATTAGCCCACGAAGATCTTGAGCCTAAAGTCTACACCCTCCCCAAAGAATTGGATGAAGAGGTGGCGAGATTGCATTTAGGCCGCCTGGGTGCCAAGTTAACAAAATTGACTAAGGAGCAGGCTGATTATATTGGCGTCAAAGTAGAAGGCCCCTATAAACCTGATTACTATCGTTATTAAAAAATTTTAGGCCAGGATCAGAGTCCCTGGCCTAGTATATATGCAAAATTACTTGCATTTGACATATTAAAAATAATAAATACTAAATATACAGCAAACACAACATGGATTAGATTTTTTTTAAGCAAACACCTGCAAGGTTAACAGTTCTTTAAAGATCTGCACAGCATTAACTGCAGCGCCCTTGCGCAAATTGTCAAAGCTTACAACTAAATTTAAGCCATTTACCCCTGCTATCTCACGAATGCGGCCCACAACCACCGTATCAAGACCCACAGCCTCCAGGGTTGACGGGAAGCTGCCAAGATCTGGATTATCCAACACCGAAATCCCTGGAGCGGCAACAAGTAAAGCGCGGCAATTTTTAGCCGTTAATTTTTTCTCTGTTTCCACATAGAGAGTAAGGCTATGCCCATAAAAGATGGGTACCTGCAGAGCGCTCACACTCATAGTAAACGTATCTTCATCCAAGATTTTATATAGTTCTTGGACTGTGGCAGCTTCTAGATCCGTACAATCGTCTGGTAAAAACGCGCCAACATAGGGCAGAAGATTAAAGGCAATCTGCTCTGGAAAGGTTGCGCAAGAGATCTCGCGCATATTTAAGAGATCGCCAACCTGTTGTTCCAATTCCCGCACCCCAGAGCGCCCAGCATGGGACACAGAAATCAAGGCTGTCAGCCCAACACTCTTAAGCCCCACTGCGTCTAATATAGGCTCCAAGACCAAAGCAGAAGCTATGCTTACGGCATTAGGTTGGCAAATTAAGCCCTGCTGCAGACTTAAGACTTCAGCATTGATTTCTGGCAGGCATAAAGGCACATTGGGCTCAAGCCTAAAGGCCGCTGATAAATCTAAGACTATGCAGCCTGCAGCTTGGGCCTTGGGCACATACTGTTTGCTGACATCTGGGGGGACACAGAAAAAGGCTAGCCGCACCCCTGTAAAATCAAAGCCATCCAGGGCCAAGACATCTAGTTCCTCTTCTTGAAAATTGACAGTGCTACCCAGTGCTTTATTGGATCCCAGCGCTATGATCTCCAAGGGCGGCAACTCTTTATCTTCCAAGACTTTAAGTAGTTCATGGCCAACTATCCCTGTGGCCCCGACCACAGCTAGACGTAAAGGTTTGAGCATAGATGCGACCTTATCTCATGTAATGTATTGTTGTTAATTGTACAAAAGACAGCCGTGCAGTGTTTCACGTGAAACAAAAATAATGCTTATAGACTTAACTTTCAACCCAGATTTTACCATGTCCAATCCTCAGGTTATTGTGCTCTTTTCCGGAGGCTTAGATAGTATCCTCGCCGCCAAAGTGTTAGCGTCCCAAGGATTAAGTGTCTTAGGCCTCCATGCCACATCGCCGTTTTTTGGCAACGCCGCAGAAATCCCCACCTGGGAAAAATTATACGACCTGCCCATCCGCGAGCTCGATTTAAGTGAAGCTATGGTGCAAATGTTATTAACCTCGCCGCAGCATGGCTTTGGCAAGGTCTTAAATCCCTGCATCGATTGTAAAATTTTACTCTTGCAACAGGCAAAACTTGTCATGCAGGAAACAGGCGCCTTCGCTCTAGCCTCAGGTGCTGTCAGTGGGCAGCGCCCCATGAGTCAACGCAAAGATGCCTTAAATCTCATCAGTAAAGCTGCTGGCGTGCAGGATATCTTGGTGCGCCCCCTGTCAGCTCTGCAATTACCCATAACCTTGGTCGAAAAGAGTGGCCTTATTCAGCGAGAGCAACTCTTAAGTTTAAATGGTCGCGGGCGCAGCGCCCAAATGGCACTTGCAGAAAAATTTGGCCTTAAAGTTATCCCCACACCTGCTGGCGGCTGCCACTTAACGGAGCAGGAAAACGCTAGGCGTTATTTTATGGTTATGCACAAGCTAGCAAACCCACAAGTCCAAGACTTTGCGCTTGCCAACTATGGCCGCCAATTGTGGTCTACAGATTGTCACTGGTTAGTCGTTGGGCGCAACAAAAGCGATAATGACAAAATTCGCAGTCTTTTAAGCCAAGAGGACGCGCTGATCGATTTTCCAGGTCTGCCAGCCCCTGTGGCCCTAGCACGTTTTGGCACAACTTGGCCGCAAGAGCTCTTAGAAAGTGCTGCGCAACAGACTTTAAGTTATGCCACTAAGGCCTTACGCTATTCAACAAAAGGGATTGCCCGCATAAAAGATCAGGGGCAGGTTAAGCAATTTAAGGTTGAGGCTAAGCGCTCAGATCTCTGGGATCTACCAAGCTGGGATACGATCCATGGGCTGCTTGTGGCTAGGCGTAAAGAAAATTTACAAAAAAATACGCCAACGCTTTAGCGTGGATCTTTTTCTGCTTGCAACCACCATTGAGCCTTTTCAAGCAATAGTTCGATATCGCCACAAGCTGCAAGACTCAAAACTTTAGTATACTGGCGCACAAGTTCATGACTAAAGCGGTTTACTTCAAATAAACCTGCAAACATTTGCGCATCTTCAGTGAGCATTTTCTTGGCTGCTGCTAATCTGCGCCTAAAAGATGGTGTCATGAAGGGTAAGAGTTCTTTATGGTCACCTAGGAGGGCAAAATAGGCGAGGGTGCTAATAAAATTCAGATTCTGCAAACTAGCCATGGCCCGGTCATGTACATAGGCTGTACACTCAAAGGTTTGAAAACCTAGAGCCGTAAAAAAACTTGCGGTGCGTGCAATGGCTTTGGCCTGTGCCCTTCCTGGCACAATGGCCACAGGCAAAGGTTCTTGTCTGTCAAAATTGGGACCAAACAAGGGATGGGTGCCCACAACTTCGCCAGGCCAGATCCGTTGCATGTCTTTTAGGGGCTGTTCTTTAACCGAGGTAATATCAGCAACGATACAATCTCGTGGCAGATAGGGACAAACAGTTTCTAAGACACTTGCCAACACCTTGGCAGGCACACAAAAAAGAACCAATTCGGCACCTGCAGCCTTATCTTTTACAACTTCTTGGGATAAAGGTTGATCCACTCCAACTGTGCAAAGGCCACAGGCCTGCGCCTCACGGTGCAACATTGCTCCCATGCGTCCGCGAGAGCCCACGAGGAGCGTTTTGCTAGGTTTGCTTGCTGGGCTCATGAATTATATTCCTGCCAAAAGTTCAAACATAAATATTATAGGGCTGGCACAACCTTTGACCAGAGCTGCCAAAAACTTGGAAAAGACTTGTGCACACAGTTGGGATTGTCAAGTAATTCTGCCACATGAATTTCTGGGTGCCTAAGTTCAAGCAGAGCCAAAGACATGGCCATGCGGTGATCATTGTGCGCAGATAAGCTCCCGGGTACAAGATTTATGGGCTTATGTTTCACATGATCCCCCCTGCCACTAATGAGTAAGCCATCAGATAAGGTATCAACCACAACCCCTATCTTGCCAAGCTCTTCAGCTGGGGCTTGCAAGCGATCACTCTCTTTAAAGCGTAAGTGGGCTACATTACGGATGCGTGTGGAACCTTTAGCAAAGGCTGCCAGAATAGCTACGGTTTGCACAAGATCAGGGGAGCTCCCCATATCCAGTTCTACACCATGCAATTTAGATGGATAGCTCGTAATCCCATGAGGTTCTGTGTGAATCTCAGCACCCATCTTCGCTAAAATATCTAAAATAATGCGATCCCCTTGCAAAGAGTCTTCGTGGAGCCCTTCAACACACACAGGTCTATCACCCAAAACCCCTGCCGCTAAAAAATAGCTAGCACTTGACCAATCACTTTCAATGTGAAAGTGACCAGCTACATAGGGCGCAGGTTGCACACTAATGCGCAAACAGCCAGGCTTAACTAGAGTTACTTCCCGCCAGGCGCAATCTTCTAATGGCACCCAAGGGGCTTTGGGATCAGTCCTTGCTGCAACCGTAAAGGGAATTTGAAAGTCTTTGAGACATTGTAAGGTTAAACTCACATAGGGCCAGGATATGGCCTTTGTCCCGCCTAAATGCAAAACTAGGGGCTTAGTTGCAAGGGGCGCTGCTAGGAGTAAGCCTGAAAAATATTGGCTAGAGGTTTCCATGCCAAGACTAAGCTCACCCTCTAAGAGCTCAGGGTCGAGACCCTGCGCTTGCAAGAGAAAGGGCGGGCAGCCAGCATTGCCCTTATAACAAATGCCTGCGCCCAACTTGGTCAAAGCGTCACATAACTCTGCCACTGGACGTTGGTGCATCCGCCCATGCCCATAAATATTAAAGAGGCCATGACCTGCAGCTAACACGGCACTTAAAAGTCTACAGGTAGTGCCTGACTCGCCCACATCACAATCCATGGGTCGCCCAAGGCCGCCTGTAACCTTGCCAGCAAGACCTCTGACCTTGAGACAAGTTGGGTCTTGTCCACTAATTTTAACCCCAAGCCCCTCTAAGAGCCTTTTTGTGACACTAATGTCACTACTATCCTGGACATGCTCAAGTTCACTCTCGCCAGAAGCAAGCGCTGCTGCAATTAGATAGCGGTGGGATAAGGATTTAGAGCCAGGGATGTTGATCCGAACTATTGACTGATGATTTTCAAGCGTCGCCATAGGCTACCTTTGCCCTAAAGGCTAAAAAAAACTAAATGCGGCTTATCTCTTCACAAGACAAACGATCCATTTGCGGCCCGGTCACATAGCTGCCTAAAATCCTGAAGGTACTGCAGTTGGCTGTCAACTCTTCTAAAAAAGATGCATAGCTTGGTTGCTCAAGATCAGCTTCCACATCGGCAAAAAAGACATATTTCCAGGTTTCGCCTCGCAAAGGTCGTGACTCCAGCTTGCGCATATTAATGCCGGCTTTGGCAAAGTGACCTAAGACGGTCGCAAGAGACCCTGGCCGGTCGGCTAAAGTAAAGAGCAGTGAGGTTTTATCGGCCAATTCAGAACGCTCTTGACTTTTTTTCGGCGTAATAATCACAAAGCGCGTCCAGTTGCCCGCCTCATTTTCAATACGCTTGGCCAAAATATTTAAACCTAAAATTACAGCTAAGCCCCTGTGACCTATGGCTGCAGCATCTTGCACGCCTTGGGCTCTTTTGCCGGCAGCAGCAGTTGATTCTACAGGCACCAAGACCGCATTGGGCAGATGTGTGCGTAACCAAGTGCTACATTGTCCTAGGGGTTGGGGATGTGAATATACAGTACGAATGGAACTTAAATCTTGGGCACTACTCAAACAACAGTGAGATATGCGTACAAACAATTCAGCTTGGATAAACATAGGGTATTTTAAAAATAGGTCAAAGCTTACGCCGACCGTACCCTGCAGCGAATTCTCTAAGGGCACAACCCCAAGGGCACATTCACCACTATTGACCAACTCAAAAATTTCCGCGATGTCGCGACAGGCATGATAGGTTGCAGCGTGGCCCAAATATTCGAGCCCCGCGAAAAAAGAAAAGGTGCCTTCTGGTCCCAAATAGGCAACATCTTGGGGCCGTTGCAAGGCCCGAGACGAGGATAAAATTTCGCGCCAAATTGACCTTAAGTGTTCTTCAGGTAGATCTCCTTGATTTTTTTTGGCAAGCTCATTTAAGAGCTCTGATTCGCGTAGGGGCTTAAAAATAGCGCCCATATCACAGGCTTTAATTCTCCCAACCTGTCGACTAAGTACTGCACGTTGATTTAAGAGGGTCAAGAGTTGTTGATCGATCTCATCAATTTGCGTGCGTACTTGGGCTAAACGCTCTTCAACACCTGCACTTTGAGTATCTGTTTCTTGATGCAATGAGCCCTCCTCGGGGCAAAGGTCTAATTTTCCTGGATATCTTCCTGAATACGCATGCCAAAGTGCCGGCCAGCTGCATCCAAGTGACATAACACCTTTGAACCTACATCTAATTTGACGACACTTAAAGGCGTGCCTTTATGGTCTGTCACACGGATTGTTTCGGCATTTTGCAAAAAGACACTGCCAGATATGGCACCATCTGGCGTATCTATTTTGGCCTCAATGAGCAACATAGGCCGCACTTCAATTTTGACTCTGCCAACAGTTGCGATACTTGTTGATCCATCATAGTTGGCAATGAGTACCTCACGCCCAGCAGTTAATTCACCAAGATAACAGGTTTTATCTTGGGGCAGCTGCGTATAGGCATGCACTGCACCAGCATTCACCCTGAAAGGACGCGCTGCGACATAGGCATTGTGTTCTGTTTCTGCATGGACGAGGAAGGTGAAGGCACTAGAATTGCCAACTAACATACCTTGACCTTTATGCAGTAGCGACAAGGTATCCACACAGACCCTGTGCCCTAAGCCCACCTGCTGCACTTTGGTTACAGTCGCTTCTTGAAGACTCATAATTTTTTGCGAAATCTTACATTGAGCAATGATAGGTTTGATCTCACAAATTGCTTCAGGGGTTAATACAACTCCATAGACCCCACGCTCCAAAATACCTTGGGCTAGCTGTACCTCTTTGAGATTTTTTGCTTGCACCAATAAATTATCTGATTGTGCCAAAAGGTTCTCTACAGGGATTACCTCCCACCCCTCTTCCAAGACAACCTGCTTGCCATGGTTTAAGAGATCTAAGCATTTGAGCTCATCCTCTTTAGAATGTAACTTAACCAGCTCCAAATCTTCATAGCACAAGACCTGTATGCGGGAAAGCTGCGCTACATTTTCCACATATTCCCGTTCGACAATAATACCATCGACCCCTGATTCAAGGGCCAAAGTCACATTTTCGTGCACAAAAGGCACACTTTGATAAAATATTTTAGCCATGTAGATTTGCCCGCCCTAAGTTAACAGCAAAAAGTGCTGCAAAGTTATTAAGTAGCTAGCAAGTCTCAGTTTGCCTGCTAGCTATTTTCTTTTACTTGGTTTTTTTCTTGCACTCTCGCTTAGTCTGCCCCAACAATTTCTAAAGCACTGTCTACAGTTGCATTATTATGCACAATTGCTTGCAAGGCTTGCACTAACTTAGATCTATTGGGATGTTGAAAGACATTGCGGCCAATGGAAATGCCAGCACCACCTGCTTGTAAGGAATCATAGACCATTTGCAATACATCACGTGTTGAATCCATCCGCTGCCCACCTGCAATCACTACTGGCACACAACAAGCCTCCACTGCCTGAGCAAAGCTCTCAACATCCCCTGAATAGGATACTTTGACAATATCGGCACCTAATTCAACACCGACTCGAGCACAGTGGGCAATAAGTTTGGGGTCATAACTATTTGAAATCTTAGGCCCACGTGCATAGACCATGGCTAATAAGGGCATCCCCCAATCATCACAGGCCTTGGATACTTGCCCCATGGCTGCCAGCATATCTGACTCATTAGTATCACCAATATTCACATGTACGCTAACTGCATCTGCACCATGACGAATAGCTTCTTCAACTGTACCCACTAAGCACTTATGATTGGGTTCTGGGGAGAGATCAGTGGAGGCTGATAAGTGAATAATTAACCCTACGTCCCGGCCATGACTTCTGTAGCCACACCTAACTAAACCCTTGTGCATGAGTACCGCATCAGCGCCACCTTCAGCTAAATCACTAACTGTTTCGCGCATATCGACCAAGCCATCCACTCGGCCCATAGACACGCCGTGATCCATAGGGACGATGATGGTGCGGCCGTTATTACGTTTTAAAATGCGTTCCATGCGAATTTTTTTACCCAGGTACATGTGAGCTGCTCCTTCAAATAAAAAAAGGCCACAGATTATGACATCTGTGGCCAGCGCAAACACTTGCATTAAGCAATTAGATTGCAAAATCGCTAAGAGTGTCCTCCCCAACCACAGGACAAACGCCAAAAAGCGCGAAAATAAAATCGCGCAAAACCAAAATAGGTGGCATAAGCTGTGGTGTTAAGAGAGAGGGTCATAGTTTTTTTATATATATGGGGTTAAGAGTTTAGGACTAAATGAGCCAAAACTAAATTTTGCACCTTTTAAGGCAGGATATATTTTTTGTCAAGCACCTCCTCAATCCTTGAAGGCTACTGCCGCTAAACACCCAAAGGACAAGGGTTGAGTCCTTTAAGCCATTTTTTAGGCGCAGACAAAATCTTTAATTTTAAAACTATCTTGTGTGACAGCAAAAAAGAGCAAATCGATATCTTTATAAGCAGGCGACTCATGTTGGCAGTTGTTTAATATAGCTATATTGAATTTTTTAAGTCTTAAATAGTATAATGTTAGTACTGGTAAAGTCATGTAGATCCATGTCAATATACAATCAGTTACATACACGATCATTGCTCTTTTGCAATATGTTGATAAGACATTTGCTTGCTTAAGATATATCAATATTCAAGAGTTCCTTCATGATGTTATTAGATTAGCAGAGCATTTTTGATAGTATACAGCTCAGACTATTTTGTGAAATTTGTACTACCAAATATAAACTATGCCAATCTAGGAATCTTCAAAATAACTTATTTACATATTAATATTATACAAATTATATACAAATAATATACGAATAATATATATTGTAAATATATTGTGATCTAATTGTACCAAATTTTCAATTAGGCGCTTAAGTCTGCATTCAGTTGCACTTTTATGCTTAATTGTTATATAAAATGTATTTAATGTATTTAATGTATTTAATATATTTACTATCTTTACTATACGCTAAGTTATTTAATTATCAAGCATTAATTATTAAACAAGATTTAAGGCAATGCAAATATTTTTTATATAACAATAAAATACATTTAGTGAAAAGTTTTAAATAATATTTAAACTAATATAACATCATACTTTGCGCCTATATTTTTGAATGGCTAATTAGAAAAATACTAAGGACAACCTGTGCTCTGGCACAACGCCGTTCGAATATTTTTGAGAAATGCATATAATGGTGTCACCATGCAAAAATTATCAATTGGCATAGACGATTTTTCAATTATACGAAAAAGAAATTATCTATATGTTGATAAAACTCATATCTTACATGAATTGATTGAGCAGGGCGAGCGGTATTTTCTAGCGCGTTCCAAAGGATATGGAAAATCATTAACTCTCTCGACCTTAAGTGCTATGTTTAGTGGCGAAACTGCTCTTTTTGCTAATCTCGCAGCAGAAGCCTTTGTTAAACAATGTGCCAAACACATCTGCCCTGTGCTGAATTTTAATTTTGCAACTCTCAATGCTAAAACGCCTAAACTTTTTGAACAATCCTTATACAATAAGCTCTTAGCACTTGCTAAAAATTTCTCTATACAGCTTAAGTGTACCACAATTGACGATACAGTGTATAACCTTTTGCAGCAGATCTATGCGAATCTAGGCGACATTGTAATTCTTATTGATAATTATGATCAACCTATTCTCAATTGTCTCCAAAATAATGATTTATTATTTAAAATATCACAAATGCTAAAAGAATTTTATAGTGGTATTACTAGTTGCAATCAATATTTACGCTTTATTATGATCGTAGGAATGGAAAAGTATAGTACAACTGGAGTTTTTGCTACACTAAATCTTTTAAATGACATTACAGATAATAAGAAATTTAGCGATCTATTTGGTTTTACACAAACTGAATTAGAAAATAATTTTCAAATATATATAGAAGAGATAGCACATCAATTAAATACCAATACTCATACTGTATGTGAAAAATTAAAAGAAAATCTTAATACTGGTGATCATTCTTACAAAAATCAATTTTATTCACCTATTGCATTGCTTAAATGTTTTTTCGATAAAACCATTGATCAGTATAACCAGTATGTACAAAGCAACACCAAAAATGCAATAAATCCATATAAATGCATCAACCAAGGTGATAAAGCATTCTTATCTGTCAAGAATTATCATATTTATGTAGATAAATCAAACTTATTAATCCAGACAAACAAGTTAATCAACAGTGAGAACAAATATCTGTGTATAAGTCGTCCACGCAGATTTGGCAAAACAATTTCAGCTAACATGGTTGCTGGTTATTATGATATTAATGGTAATGCTAACACAACATTTCAAAATCTAAAAATTTTCAATAATGAATCATTTCAAAAATTTGCCAATAAATACATTGTCATTAAAATTACACTTCAAGATTATCTAAGCAAAACACGTGATATAGATATACTAATTCAAGAATTACAACGTGATATTATTAATGATCTTTTAAAAAAATTTGGTTATGAATATGAAACGCACGACTTAAATACTTTAATGAAATATATTAGTGAATATACTGATCTAAAATTTGTCATTATAATTGATGAATGGGATTGTATTTTACGTGAATTTAAAGATAAAGATGATTGGCAAAAAATTTATCTAGATTTTTTACGTTCGTGGTTTAAAGATCAGGATCATATTGCCTTAGTTTATATGACAGGTATTTTACCTATAAAAAAATATGGTACACATTCTGCACTCAACATGTTTAATGAGTATTCGATGCTTAACGCCCAGCCTTTTACTGAATTTGTTGGTTTTACAGAGGATGAGGTGCGTGCGTTGTGTAAGACATATCAGCGAGATTTTACAGAATGTAAGTACTGGTATGATGGCTACCAATTAGACGATATAACATCAATCTATAATCCCAGGTCTGTCAATCAGTGTATTTACTCAGGACAATTCAAAACATATTGGAACAATACAGAAACTTATGAAGCGTTACGACTATATATTACTATGGCATATGACGGTTTACATGATTGTATCACGCAACTTCTGGCAAATGATACAGTATCCATAAATACTGCGTCTTTTGTCAATGACATGCGTACCTTTAAATCAAAGCATGATATCTTAACTCTTCTTGTGCATCTAGGATACTTGTCGTACGATTGCAAAACTAATTGTGTACGCATACCTAACAAAGAAATTGCCCAAGAGTTTGTTACGGCCATTCAGGATGGCGGTTGGGAAATTGTGGCGCAAGCTATTGCGAACTCCAAAAAGCTCCTTGATGCTGTACTCAAGCACGATTGTGCTACAGTTGCAGAAGGCATAAGTCGCGCCCATCTTGAAACAAGTTATCTGCAGTACAATGATGAAAACGCCTTAGCATACACTATTTCTCTGGCTTTCTATGCGGCCAGGGAGCGCTACACAATACATCGCGAATTTCCAACGGGCAAAGGTTTTGCAGATCTTGTCTTTTTGCCACGCTTTAAACACAAAGATCCCATTCTAATCATTGAATTAAAGGTTGATAAGAGTGCAGGGATTGCCTTAAAGCAAATCTGCGAACGCAACTATCCCGCATCTCTAATGGACCAAAAAGGCGATCTTTTGCTTGTAGGCATCAATTATGACAGACACACCAAAGAACACACATGCAGTATTTGCTCTTATCAAATCTAGAATAATACTGCACAGCGTAGCGCAATATTGCGATTGAGCTACACAGCATGCCACAAACAGTTAATATGACAATTAACCGCAATGCACTCACTATCTTATTGCTTGAGATGGTCGCCTCTAACTGACCACAATTGCTCAATATCTCACTCGTTTATTCGTTTCACATATCTCACAACTTGTAGTCGAGTTGTCTCCTGAACCAGGAAGATCCCTGATCACAGATTTTGTAACGACATTTCGCCAAGTTGGTAGAAGGTCAGACTTTCAGATCTTCTATGATAGTAGAGTATTTGGCGTATATTCACGAATTTTTGCTGCAGCTAACCGCAATGCACTCACTTTCTTAGTGCTTGAGATGGTCGCCTCTAACTGACCACAATTGCTCAACATCTCACTCGTTTATTCGTTTCACATATTTCGCAACTTGTAGTCGAGTTGTCTCCTGAACCAGGAAGATCCCTGATCACAGATTTTGTAACGACATTTCGCCAAGTTGGTAGAAGGTCAGACTTTCAGATCTTCTATGATAGTAGAGTATTTGTTTTTTTGCTGTAGCAGCTGTACCTTAAGTTTTTTTGCGCGAGCAAGCTCCTTCGAACCGACAGGGCAGGGCACTTTTCAATACCCAGGTCGAAGCCAATTCCAGTCATTTATGCTGCCTGAATATCTTCTGTTACAGACCTTAACAAGGGCAATGACCTCCGACCCAACTCAATTGTTTGAGGAAACATTTGCGGTTTCATGACGTATCTTGGTAACCTGTTTCGTTGTAGTTCCATGCAATGCATTATTTGGGCTCAAGCAAAAAAATAGGCCTTGGGCTTGGCAAAGTTTCACATGAAACAAATTGCTTTTGCCAAGCTCCAAGGCCTCTTATTTAAAGCCCTCTTCCAAAGCCAAAGGTGGCAGGGTAGCCGCCTCGAGCAATTGAGTATAAAGCTCCAATGCCATATGTAATTGATGCGACATGTCTTGGGGCGCATTATGCGCTTTGTGGTGACACAAGCCTTGCTCCAAGAATTCGCTCACAAATGCCGCCAAGGCTTGGCGGTCGGGGGTTCTATGTAAAAAAGCAGCGAGCCTTTCAAGTTGGGATTCTGGATCACTTAAGAGCGCATCATAGTGCACCAAAAGCACTGGCAGACTCCGCAAACTGGCTAGGGCCTCCTTGAGATAGATGGTATAAAGACGTAAGGCCACATGCATTGACATCCCATCGCGAGCGGCTAAAGAGGCTGCCACACTTAAAGGATGCCTTAAGCTCACCACACACCTGAGTTTGCAGCCAAGCTGCTGCACAATAGGTTGCCAAAAAGGTAACAGGCGCGAACAGCGCGGATCTTTGAGGCCCAAGCTTGGGCTCACCTGCAACTTAGCCTCAAGCCACTTGTATGCGGCTTGGGCCATGGGACTTTTCAGGGCGCAAGCAAGTTCTTTAACAGGGAGCTCTTTGGGACTGTCCCAAGTTAAACCAGCCCGTGCCATGAGATCCGTATTTATTTTGACAAAGGTGGCATCCTCAAAAAAACCTTTGGGATTATCAAAACGGGCTAAATGCTGATTGCCAATGTTAAATTTAAATAGTGGTAAAGCCCGCGTTAAGACACTGGTGCCACTGCGATGCATGCCAAGCACAAAAACAAGCTCTGCGTGTGTGGACATATTATTTAAAACATTTGCTTTATGGCGTAACCTTGGGCCTTAGCAAAGGCTTCTACTTCTTGTCCTCCAAGAATACACACCTGCCCTTGGGCCAAACTCGCCAGCACATCGGCAAAATTACGGAAATCTTTGGCAGTTGTACCCAGCATTTCTTCCCGCATCTGTTGACGCATTTCAGGTGTATCATTGGTTAAGTAACGATTTAACGCCACAGCCCCTCTGGCACTGGGCAGCTCATAGCTATCCAGATCCCCCACAGCACCAACGATGGCTTGGGTTAATTGGGCCTTATCAGGGGTAAATTTACCTAAATAGGCCGCCATCTGATCATAGGCTTGTAAGGTTTCTTGATGGTTGGGATCCCTAAACGAAGCACAGATCAAGGTACCACTAGCGCGATTTAAATTACAAAACGCCCCATAGGCTCCACCACGCACGCGTACATGCTCCCACAAATAGCCCATGCGTAAATAACGCAAAATAACACTGGCTGAGCCATGATACTGCCAATTATTGGCATATAGATTGGTGCTTTTACCCACAAAATTAATGCGTGAGGGAATGAGAAGTGCTTCTTTGGCTGGTAACTTTAAGATAGGTACTACTGGTTCTTTAGAATCTGCTGCATGGGGCAGCTCGGCATACAGGTTTTGCGCTGCAGTCAACAATTCAGGTATGGCCTCATCTTCAGCTGTACAACTAAAGAGCACATCTTGATTATTTAAGAGATAAGAACGTAATGTTTCAAGATCTTGTAAGATACTTAGAGGATCGCGACCTAAAATCTCAATATAGTTTCTAATAGCTTCTAAATAACTTACACCTGAAGTTAATTCTGAGTAAGTGCCTGCTAAATTATAACGCGCAGCTAATCTGCAGCTGATAACTGCGTGCCCAGCACTTTGCATGCCTTGTTCTAACCTGGCACGTGTTTCAAAAAGCATTTCCCCTAAACGTTTAAGGGCTACCTCTTGATCTTTAATTGGCTGAAACAAAATTTCGTGAAATAAGGCAAAGAGCTCAGGCACCTTGGCATAGACTGCCTTACCACCTAAAGTAAAATAGGTAAAAGGTTTTTGCGTAATTAATTGATGCCCAACACACAGCGCAGCATACACACCGCCTGTTTTCCCAGCCATTTCCAGGCCAAAGGTCACATAATCATGCTTAGCTGTGCCCATTTCCGTGAGTGCCCTAAGTAAAATGGGCAATAGAGGAATCAGTCTTTGGGGTAAATTAGCTAAGGGAATCAGTAATTGAGTATAGGCAATGCCAAGGGTTGGTTGTGGATGCGCTAAGGTTGTTAGTTTTCCATTAACTACATCTTCAGCTATGATCTTATTTTCTTTTGGTAAATCACTCACTTGCAGCGCTGGGATTTTGGCCAAATCTTCCGGAGCATCTGGGGCAAGTTGCGCCGCTTGCAAATGTTTTGTGGCCTCCACATAGGCTGCCTGCTCGGCACTACTTAAAGCGGCCTTAGCGCAAGCTACACGTTTGGCTTCAGCCTCTTCACGCTTGCTACCTAATTTAAGATCTGGCACCAAAATGACTGTTGAGCGATGTGTATTATTGAGAAAGCGGCTGCGTAAGAGATTTTCAAAAAGTGGTTCACCCTGTTGTAAACGTGCTTTAATCTCAGCCAAGGGTTCTTCCCAAGCAAGTACACTAAAGGGATCGCCATCATAGAGCCAAGTTGATAAGGCTTGGATCATGGCCACAAGACCCTGGGGCAGGCGGCCAGAATTGCGCTCCCTATAGGCAAACTCCACAGTATTAACCGCAGCTTCAACCTCTTTAGGGTCAAACCCTTTAGAAGCTAAATTTTCAAGCGTATCAAAAATTAAGGTTTCAGCTTTGGTAACATCTACTTGGGCAATACCTTTAAGACCAATAGAATAATACATTTGGCGTAGGTCTGTCTCAAGACCTTGGCCGGCTAAATCTTCACCAAGACCAGAAGAGATGAGGGCGCGGCGCAAGGGGCTCCCAGGCAGACCTTCTAACATCTGCTCAAGCATCTCCATGAGCAGCGCTTCTTTGACATTGCCGCGCTCAGCCAAGAGCCAGCTTACGCTGAACATGCACTTTTGTTCAGGACTAGCTGCAGCATAGGCCACTTCGCGCAATCTGGGCGTTGTAAAAGGCGCTTGTAAGGGAATTTGCGAATCTATGGCGCGATAGGTGTAGCCTTCTAAGGCCTTGGCTACGATCTTAAAACGTTCCTCTTCAGGATCATCGCCCCAAAAAAAGAAGCGGGCATTGGATGGATGATAATAGGCCGCATGGAAGGCGCGAAAATCCTCATAGGTCAGTTCAGGGATAGTGTCAGGATCACCCCCCGAATCATAGTGGTATAACATGTCAGGAAAGAGTGCTTGCTGACTCTGTTCTGCTAAGACACTCTCAGGTGATGAATAGGAGCCCTTCATTTCATTATAGACAACACCCTTATAGCTCCATTCTCCATCCACACTTGGTGCTTCTAAATGCCAACCTTCTTGTTTAAAAATATCTTCAGTGATGCGTGGATGGAACACTGCATCCAAATAGACATCAATTAAATTATAAAAATCTTGCAAATTGGCGCTGGCAACGGGATAGCAAGTCTTATCTGGAAACGTAAAAGCATTTAAAAAAGTCTGTAAAGAACCTTTTAACAATTCGACAAAAGGTTCTTTAACAGGATATTTCTCCGAACCACATAGGACAGAATGCTCCATAATATGCGCAACACCTGTAGAATTAGCAGGTGGTGTGCGAAAACTCACTCCAAAACATTTATTTTCATCCTTATTAGATATCGAGAGAACTTCAGCGTGGGTAACTTTATGTTGCCACAAACTAACCGTACCGTCGACTTCTTTTAATTCTCGCGTAGCTAAAAGTGTGAAATCATTTCTATCCATGTAGTTAAAATCCTTAGAAAACGTTTAACATTAATAGCAAAACTGTGCTCAATGTTATAAAGCACTGCCGCTTATAGCGATAATTTTTTCTTGATAATGCTCTAAGATCTAGACCTGTAAAATTTTCACAATATTAAACTATAAAACAAACTTGCATTTTAAATTAAATTAGTAAACAATTTAATAAATTGGCATATAAGTCACACTAACATACTTAAGCAACTATTAATGTGCGCGTCACAAAAGTCAACTTATTTTGCGTTATCTTTTTGAGGATACACATTCATTCTTAGCACTTTTATACACACATACACTTTCTGTGATATATTAATAAAATTGAATATTATCAATACTTAAGTGATATATTTTAAACTCCAACTTTTTAATAAAAGAATATATCAGTCAGATTTTGATATAGTCATACATACTTAGCAAAAAATTACTGCTTCAAAAATATTTATGGTCAATCGATGAAACTTTGTGAGCTGCAAGTTTTTGATATTTGCAATATAAAATACTAAACAAACAAGTAAAGAATGGAGCAACTATTACACATAAAAATCAGCAAGCACGCCAAGTTAAGCTTGTGCATGCTCACCAAAAATTATGCTAAATATTATGACATGAGTTATGGTATATTAAATTTTAGCAACAATATGAATTATAGATAGTGTACTAAGCAGCACAAATCTTTCTAAAACACTCTTCTATATCGTAACTCACAAAAAAGAGTAGTGCACTGAAAAGTTCTATGCTCTGCAGCTTACAATTTTTCTTACGATCTAAATTTTGCGCAAAAAGACACGTGCCAGGCAAAATTTCTTGCCTTTTTTGCTAATTTATTTATACTTGACAACTCACATCACACATCCAAGCTGCCCCCGGGTGTTTTGTAGATGTCTGCAAAATTGGGGGAAGAGCACTTGGATGGCGGCACAACCCATTGGAGGATTGTATGGCATATGTGACCATGAAGCAAATGTTAGAGACGGGCGTCCATTTTGGGCATCAAACCAGACGTTGGAATCCCAAAATGCGCCCTTATATTTTTGGCGCACGTAACGGCATTCATATCATTGATTTACAACAGACTGTGAAGCTCTTTCGCACAGCTTATGATGCCGTAGTCAATACTGTGGCACGCGGTGGCAAGGTGCTCTTTATCGGCACCAAACGCCAAGCCCAAGAACCCATTGCCCAAGAAGCCACCCGTGCTGGACAATACTATGTTGCCAATCGTTGGATGGGCGGCACCCTTACCAATTTTGTGACCATCCAAAAGAGTATTGAGCGTTTAAAAAAACTTGAAGCTATGTTTGCTGATGGTTCCATCAACAAATATCAGAAGAAAGAAATTCTCTTACTTGAACGCGAAAAAAATAAGCTTGAAGAGACCTTAGGCGGCATTAAGGATATGGAACGTTTGCCGCAAATTGCCTTTGTGATTGATCCCAATCGCGAAGACATTGCTGTGCGCGAATGTCGCAAACTTGGCATTCCCATTGTAGCCATCACTGACACCAATTGTGATCCAGATTTTATTGATTACATTATCCCTGGCAATGATGACGCCATTCGTGCCATTAAGCTTTTTGTCAATTCTTTTGCCGAAGCCTGCCTTGAAGGTGAAGCCATGAATAAAGATGGCAACAATGCAGAAGAAGAATTGCAAAAGGTGGTCGAAGCTGAAAGCGAACAAGCAGACCTAGATTAAGCCTTTAATTTAGGTGTTTTCAATTTTTGCACAATAAGAAATTACAAGGTGAACAGAATGGCGACAATTACCGCCCAAATGGTCAAGGAGCTGCGCGAAAAAACCGGCGCTGGCATGATGGACTGTAAAAAGGCCCTGGTAGAAGTGGGGGGCGATCCTGAAAAGGCTGTCGACTGGTTACGCCAAAAAGGTATGGCCAAGGCTGCTAAAAAATCAGGGCGTGCTACGGCTGAAGGCTTGATTTGTGCAGCCACAAGTGCTGATGGTAACACAACAGCGCTCGCGTCTCTCTACTGTGAGACAGACTTTGTGGCACGGGGCGACAAATTTCAAGCTTTTGTAAAGAAGATTGCCGATGAGGTCATCCAGAACAATCCAGCCGACCTTGCTGCCCTGCAAGCGCTCTGTGACAATGATGTAAAGCAGCTTATTGCCACCATTGGCGAAAATATGAAAGTGGGCGATTTTGTGCGCCACAGTAAAGCTAGTGCCAATGAAATCTTAGGCACTTACATCCATGCCAATGGTAAGATTGGTGTCTTAGTGTGGGCAGAAGTTGGCAAAGCCGAAAATTGCACCCAGCCTGCAGCCCAAACTTTAATGCGGGAATTGGCCATGCAAATTGCCGCTACCAATCCCATGGCTTTGGATGCTGATAGTGTGGATCCAGCAGCAGTTGAGCGGGAGCGCGAAGTCTATCTGCAAAAGGCTCGGGCTGAAGGTAAACCTGAACAGATCGTCCAAAAAATTGCTGACGGGGCTGTAGCTAAATTTAAACGCTCCATGTGCCTCCTTGATCAACCCTATATCCGGGAAGAAAAAAAGTCAGTACAAGAAATTATCAAAGAAGCTAGCAAAAGCTTAAATGATACTATTAAGGTACTTGGCTACAAACGCATTCAACTAGCAGCTACAGAAGAATAAGATATATAGCTTAGTTGTATATTTAAAGATACATCTTTTTTGAAGACATTATAGAATGTCAGTTAAGAGGGAAAGCTATCAACTTTCCCTCTTCTTTTAGCTGCAAAAAGTAGAACTCTTGCGTGCACCTACGTGCCAATAAGTTATAAATTTACGGCGAAAAACTCACACGCAAGCGTGTGGGATGAAAGCCGCTTTTTTTGACTTAACAAAAGCATAGATTGTATATATAATCTATATAAATTACAAGCAGGAGGAAACTAATTATACTACAGAATTTGAGAGACTCTATAATAAAGAAAAAGCACTAATTTCGTGGATTAAAGCCAATAAACTTAAAATATAAAACAGCTGAATCAAAACTGATTAATAACTGAATATCAGGGAGATTGACTGTACTTCCTTGTTGAAAAACAAAAAGTTACCGCTAATGTAGTCGTCGGACTGCTTGGTAATAAAAGTTCTGATTCAAACAGATTTACATCTGTAACTCAAATTGCAGGCTACGGGTAATCAGAACCCCACGGGCTTGCTCGTGAGAGCAGTCAGGAGCATATTGTTATGCAGGTCATTACTTCTAAAGAAGACTTATACAGCTACGCAAAGTCGCAGCAAAAAAGTGGCCAGAGTATTTGTCTAGTGCCGACCATGGGCTAACTAACCGTTAAGAATACAATAAGCAATCACAAAAAGTTATGATATTGCTTGTGTTCATTAACTTAAGTAGAAAACCCTTTACATCTTGCGAGAGGTGTAAACTCAACGTTAAATGCTTGTAATCCCTAAAGCCTTACCCCTAAACAGTAATCTGAAAAGATAAGCTGAAGATAATTCTTAAGGTGCGAAAGCAAAAAAAACGTAAGGATGACATAAGGTGAAAGACAAGCGGAGTACTTGCACTCCGTCCTAAGTGTCAGACAACAATGGGTGTTTAGCAGGGAAAGTCCTAAACTATTAAGTAGCATGGAAGACCTTCAACGACTATCTCCTTGAGGGAGAGTAAAACAGGAAGCTTAGGCCTGAAGAAAAATGTTGCGCCAATTTATATTGGCTGAAGATATAGTCTGCGCTCATGTGAAAGCATGAGAGGTCTGCTTTTAACAGCAAGACTGCGTTAAAAGTTGCGTTTTAACGTGAACAAGATAAATATAGTTAAGTGAAAACCTTATTTTATCGCCTAAAAAGGCATAATTTTTTAAATGCTAGCGCTTTTTGGGCAGATTCACACGCACGCATCGATAGGAACCACAAATTTAAGACTTGTAACATCACATAGAAAACAGTTTAATTTATTAAAAATTATATTTTTTCTGATGCAACAAGCAGAAGAGCTACTATAAAGTTAAATTCTTGTAGCTTAAATTATATTAGTGCATGCAACTTATTACGTTGCGCCAAATTTAGCGCCATATCGTTGAAAAGTTAGACGTACTGTGAATTAATATGTTTATCTTGCAGAGATTCTATGCTCTCATGCATCTGTGATCTTAAATAAGATTCTTGGTATGCTCACAGTTGAAAGAGTTTTCGGCACATTTTAGAAATAAGGTTTCCTCAACTTGAAGATATTTATCGACGCGGCTACTTACATGCTGGTCATGCCGATTTAATTCGTTATGGACGTGGGCTTGCCCAAACTTTAATTGTCAGTCTGTTCGTCAATCCCACACAGTTTGGCCCCAATGAAGACTTAGAACGCTACCCAAGAGATCAAGAGGCTGACGCCAAATTAGCCACTGAACTGGGCTGTGATGTGTTGTTTTGTCCTGAACCTAACAGCATGTATGGGCCCAATTTTGCGACCTGGGTCGAAGTTCCCACTATGGCCAAAGGGCTGTGTGGAGCCGCACGTCCCATACACTTTCGCGGTGTCTGTACCGTTTTAATGAAATTATTTCACATCAGTTTGGCCAACTATGCTGTCTTTGGTGCCAAAGATTGGCAACAACAAGCCATTGTGCGCAGAATGGTTGCGGATCTTGACATGGATATTGCCATTCACACGCGGCCAACGGTACGGGAGAGTGATGGTCTTGCGCTGTCATCGCGCAATGTCTATTTAAATTCTGATGAAAGGGCACAAGCACCTTACATCTATCAAGGCCTAAGCTGGGCTAAAGAAGAGGTTAAAAAGGGACAAAAGAATGTGGCTTTGCTTAGGGAAGGCGTGCTAGCACGCTGGGCCAAGCAAATTCCCGCAGGCCGGCTTGACTACTTAAGTGTCGTCGATCCCGATTCCCTTGAACCACTTACAACTATCAATGGTTCAGCCCTCATGGCTTGTGCTATTAGTCTTGGTCAGACCCGCCTTATTGATAACATTTTGCTGAGTTAAGTAGTACTAGGAGTCAGCATGCTACCTAAAGGAAAATACTTTTTTACATCTGAATCGGTAACAGAAGGTCATCCTGACAAAGTCGCTGACCAAATCTCAGACGCTGTATTAGACGCTCTGTTAAAGCAAGATCCAGAAGCCCATGTGGCGTGTGAAACACTTGTCACCACAGGTATGGCCGTAATAGCCGGTGAAATTTCTACTACAGGCTATGCTGATCTTGCAACAGTAGTACGTGAGACCATTAGGAAAATCGGTTATACCGGTTCTGATATGGGCTTTGACTGGCAAACTTGCGCAGTAATCTCATCCATTGACCATCAATCCCCTGATATTGCTCAAGGTGTCAATCGCGCAACTCCAGAAGAGCAGGGTGCAGGTGATCAAGGGATGATGTTTGGTTATGCCTGCTCCGAGACGCCTACTTTGATGCCAGCACCCATTTTTTGGGCGCATCAACTCTCCCAACGCTTGGCAGAGGTACGTAAGACAGGCCAAGTCGACTTCTTTAGACCTGATGGCAAAACCCAAGTGTCCTTTGAATACCAAGATGGCAAACCTGTACGCATCCATGACGTTGTCGTCTCAACGCAACATGCGCCAACCGTAAGTCAAGAGGAAATTATCGACGCGGTCAAACGCCTTGTCATCCACCCGGTACTTGAACCCTCAGGTTATTTTGATCCAAAAAATTGCCAAATTTTCATCAACACCACAGGGCGCTTTGTGGTTGGCGGCCCCATGGGTGACTGTGGCCTCACGGGGCGTAAAATCATCCAAGATACCTATGGGGGCAGTGGTCATCATGGTGGCGGGGCCTTTTCAGGGAAAGATCCCTCCAAAGTAGATCGTTCCGGCGCTTATATGGGCCGCTATATTGCCAAAAATGTCGTGGCAGCAGGACTAGCTCCTGTGTGTGAAGTGCAAATTGCCTACTGCATTGGTGTGGCTGAGCCTGTCAGTGTGCTGGTCTCCTCCCATGGTACAAGTGAGCTCTCTGATGAAATTTTAACCCATGCTGTGCGCGAGGTGTTTGACCTGCGGCCTTATTTTATTAGTAAACGTCTTGATTTAAAGCGCCCCATCTATGAAAAAACAGCCTGCTATGGGCATTTTGGGCGCGAATTGCCTGAATTTACCTGGGAAAAGACCGACGCTGTGGCTGATTTAAAAACAGCAGCCCATATATAATTGCAAGCTTATGTACACAAGTTAATATATTAAAGACTCTCCTCTCTGCTGAGCGGAGAGTCTTTATGTTTTTGGGCAATGCGACCTGGAAGTTATCTAAAAATAACGCACTAAAAGCGTTAGCTACTTACATATATCAAGAATTATCGCCACTTTTCTGCACATCTTAGATAATGTAATCTAGTAAGTAAGAAACATGTACATATTTGTGGTAACTGGTAACTGAATACTAAGTGCACAAAAAAATTTGTAAGGGTTCAGTCAACTAACGACATAAATTTCGCATATACTCGATTTTTAGTATCCAAATATAAATTTTTATACCAAATGGTAACAAAAGTGCACATAATGTTACATTTATTTTTATTTAACTGATTATCTATTTATATGATTCCGTATATTAAACGTTTTCGGCAAATTTAATTTCTTCTCCAGAACAAATATTTTTTATTGCACCACATACGGTTCCATTTTGTTTATGGGCTGTATTTAAAACTGAATAAATCGTTGCATACATTTTTGTACCTTCTTCATCTAAATAACATGCATTTTTAATCTTAATCTTTGCACTCCTTATAGTTTGTT
Source organism: Desulfovibrionaceae bacterium (assembly GCA_017454005.1). Taxonomy (GTDB): domain Bacteria; phylum Desulfobacterota; class Desulfovibrionia; order Desulfovibrionales; family Desulfovibrionaceae; genus Desulfovibrio. Next base: position 30,558 of record JAFTDU010000009.1, read on the forward strand.
CTGCAATATTATTTGTAAATGGAACATCAAAATTTTCAACAAATGCAAGAAAATTATCTAGATTATTACTTATTCTTATTGCTAAATTAAGATGTTTTGATTTTTTTAGTCTTTTTTTTTATTTTTTTGGTCTCCTGTCAATGTATTTTCTTTAATACCTATATTAGCTCATTGTTTTATTTTATCTTTATAACCATCTATAACAGACTGACTAAATATTTTTAACCCACACTCTATAGCATATTTTTTTGCCTCATAAATATTAATCAATATTATTACACCATAAGCCCATCGTTGTTTATAAAAGATAACTACACTAAATAATTCACGATTAGGATTCAGTTGTCTGTCACCGTCTCATGGGCTTCTATGACCTACAAATGCTACTTCGCAGAAAGTGTGCCAAATTGATGGGTCAAAGTCGCTGTGCAAAAAAAGCGAGATATCTCATGTCTCCTCGTGTGTGCCCCTGAACCGCCATCTCCGTACCAACAAAACCGATCAAGAAGCGTACCACAAGAGCGCCCAGCTACCTGTACAAGCGCGGAAATATTCTCTATTTTCGCTTTGTATTCGCTTAAGACCAAAAACGCATCAACCGACAGAAATACTCTTAAGCTTGCAAACTGGCTTCTTGCAGGAGGCACCTTTTCTGCTAGATTCCTTGACGAATTGCTTATGATCAAAGACATTCAACTCTCATACTGAAAGCTAATCTTATTAAAGTCAACAGAGAAAAACTGGGTAAAAGATATGCTGAAGCAACTGGAGTCGGTGAATACACTCCTATCGCCTGAAATTAACATGCGGTCAAGAATACCGATCCCACGTCTTGTGAAGATAGCGTAAAGAGCACATTTTCCCCCGTCACGACAAGGAGCTTTCCGTCGATTTAAGGTCAAAAATCGAGAACATGATGGATCCTACAGCATCCTTCGTCGTAACAGAGTGATTGGCCTACAGCGGTTGCTTGCCATATACTGAAAACAGCGTCAGAAATATCTGCATCTCTTGTCAGAAGACAGCTTGCAGGCGTCTATACTTCAAGAAGAATCACCCCCTCAGAGGATCGCATGAATTGGCAAATCACATCTGTTTCAACTTTGTGAAGACTAAACAATAAGCTTTTTATTAAAAAATAGGTATATATGGACTCTATTCAAGGCTACTATGATGATGTTAATATCAAGCCAATCGGAAAGTTTAATGCAAAACCAAACCAAAAAGTGTTAATTACTATTCTTGAAGAATTTATGGAGTCTACCAAACCACCGTGCAAAAACGTCTTAAAAGGTATTTTCTCTGAGTATGCAAATCAAGATTTAGTAGAAAAAGAAAAGCTGGTGTGGGAACACGCAATGGTAGAAAAACATGGTAATGTTTGATGCAAATATGATATTCAGGTATCTATTGTATGACAATAAAGAAATGGCCAATAAAGCAGAAGAATACCTATCTACAAGAAATGTGACTGTTACGATTGAAGTTATTGCCGAAGTAATCTATGCCCTGAAAGGTGTCTATTAGATTGAAATAGAGAAAATAGTAGAAGAAATAAAACTATTTTTAGATTTCGTTGATTGTCATAAAAAAAATATTATATATCTAGATTTAGATGTTTTTTGACATAACAATCTTCATTTCATTGACTGTGTTCTGTATGCGTATCACGTAAAAGAAGGCATTGAATTTGCTACATTCGACAAAAAACTATTAAAATTATTATCAACCAATCAATAACTATTCAAACAAGGTAACTGGTAACTGAATCCTAAGTGCACAAAAAAATTTCGCAACATTGGAGTTTTTTTATATCGCAAAAACTCCAAAAACGACTGCTGCTAGGGGCAAAATTCAGGGCTTTATATTTACAGGCCTGCCAGCTGTCTCAAACCATGATCGATTGTCCGGCAGGCTGTACTAGAGTTACAATTTGCCTCTGGGCACTACAGGTATTAAGGATGCTGCTCTTGCCTCAAACACAACGCAAATCAGCCGCTTTGGGTCGTTATAACACCTTTAGGAGTAATCAGGCACTTAGGATTCAGTTGTCGGTTACATATTAGTGTTATGCAAATGATTATTACTGAATAAATAAGTGTAAACCTAGAAAACAATTCGTCTAAAAAAGAACATTTTAGAAAACTATAACATGTATCATTTAGGCAGGTCTAAAATAGTCAGCACAAGTTACTCATGAGTCTCTATAATCCCATAAAGGTGTGTGTTTTCTTTAGAAAAAGGAACGTATGGCAATTTCTAATAATTCAGAGTCGCAAGCTGGCAGCACTCTTATCTGTACAAGCACACGTGCTGATATCAATGCTCTGGCCTATCAGGGAATACTTCCCACTGATTGTTATGTACAAATTGTGGGTAGCCTACACAAGCATGTGGGACACAAACAAGCGCAATTGTTAGCTGAACCTGTAGCCAATAAACAGGCAGGCTTCATTGATTGGTATACTACCTATACAGGAGAAGTGTGCCCGTTTACAGATCTCACGCCTTTAGAAGTGCAAAAGTATGCGCAAGTTGTAACAAGCCTTGCCAAAGACATTCAACAATACGCTGATAGCCTGCTTGCAACTAAAGACCCGCAACAGGTTACACGCGCTAATCTCCTCAAATTAGCCCTACTATATCCCAATGCTTCCCATCTTTATCTTGTGGGCACAGAGCCTGTAGTTACTTGTTGGGGCTTTGGTCCTGGCTTGCCCACGCAAAATGCCGCCAATCTCTGCGATTTCGGCGTATATAAAGCGCCCGAAAAAGCTATCACAAAAGCTGAACCTGTGGCCCAAGCAAAAAGCCAAGAACAAAAAACGCCTTTAGCAGCCTGGCTCCTGCCGCTATTCCTCCTCTTGGCTTTACTAGGTCTACTCCTAACAGATTTAAATGGGTTAGCACTATTTAAAGATTATACCTTATGGAAGACACCAAGGTGGCCAAGTGCCGCACCCTGTAGTGATGTTGTAAAGTTACGCGAAGAAATAGCAGCCTTAGAAACCCAAAGATCCACCCTTGAAGACAAACTAAATGCCCATCTTTTAAACTGCAATACCAAGCCCAAAGCTCCAACACCCAAAGCAACCGAGGAACTAATTCTGCCAGAACATGCTAGCGACACAAGTTTTATGCAAGGTAAGTGGCTTTGCGCCACAGGCTTAATTAATTCTACCACCCTTGAACCCGTACGCGTTGAATTTACTTTTGATGCTAAAGGCAAGGGAATTGGGCGCATCTATGAGCAGAATGATCTCTGTGAGGGACCAGCTGAAGCTAAGCTTGAAGATATGAGCTTACACATCACCCACGCCAAATTACAATGTCAGCGCACAGATTCTAGCTATGCGCCCAATAATATCTACTGCCAAAAAAATGATTTGGGCAAAACAGCCTGTTATGGCAAAAATACTGATGGCGATCAGTGGAACGCTGTATTTTTAAAAATTAAGACAACAGAGCTGCCTTAAAATAAGAGTTTTGACTAAACAACTTTTTAAGATGCAAGGTAAAAGAGCGTCTTTGCTTCTCTTTAAAAAAACGCCAACACTTTAAGCATATCAACAATCATATGGATATTGAATATGTCAATAATAAACAGTTAGGACCAGGTCATGGTTATTTACGCGTTAAAGACGCGACTCTTAGCCCTGGCCCCTATAGCCTCAGCTTGCAACGCTCAGCAGATAAATGCTTTTTAAACGCTGATGGTACATGGCAAGATACCAGCACAAGTATCAATCTTAATGGACGCTTAGCTCCCTCTGATACAGCGTTGTGTCTTGATCTCAAGCCATGCGTAGTCAATGCTTTAAGTACTAATGATACTTATCGTCTGCAATTGGTCAACCTAGACCAGGGCGCACCCAGTTTCAATTTACGCCTAAGAATCTCTGAAATAATTTATACCCAAGAGGCTGCTGCAGGTCATGCAGTATGGAAAGACACAGATCTTATAGATCCAAAAACTGGGATGGAACTCCCCATCGAAGATCCGATTCCAAGATCTGCACAACCAGTAACCCAAGAAGTAAGTCCACCTTTAAATTTAGAACCTGACAACAAACAAACTGATAGGCGTAGCGGAACTTTCAAGTGGGTAATTTTGCTCCTTGCCTGTTTACTCTTGGGATTTCTCGGCTATTTTGTGTGGGATACCTGGTTAGCTAAAAAGGATGTTAAACCACCCATTGAGAGCTCAAACCCAAAAGCAGACACTAGCCAACCACAGCCAAAACCCATAGTGCAATCCCAAACACAAGAACCACCCACAGCGCAAGCCCAATCACAGCCAAAACCCACAGTGCCACCACAGCAAAACAAAGAGCAACCTTTAAGCCTCGAAGCTCAGGTGCACAATTTTTTCACGACACAGGAACGCTCGCCAGCCCAAGCAGCTCAACTCGTGCAAAAGTTACAACCGCATTCAGTGGCGGAGCAAGACGCCATCTTTCGTCTTTATTATTTTGCGGCGACCCATGGTGACACGAGCATGTCAATGGCATATGCAAAGTGTCTAGATCCTGTACATCCCAATTGGGGTACCATTCAAAAAAATGCTCTTGAAGCTTATAAGATCTACACCCAATTAAACACTCCGGCAGCGCAAACTGCCCAAAAAACATTGCGCCAGTGGTTGCAGCAAGAACATGCCAAGGGCAACAAACATGCTAGCCAATGGTTGCAGCAGCTACCCAAGTAGCCGGCACTGTTCCACGTGAAACAGAGGTTGCTACTTTGCAAGTACACCGATCTAAGTTTAAGGCTATTTAGCTAGAGACTGCTGTAGACAGTAAATATGGCAAAATCTAAAACTTGGATAGTACTACCTGTCACAATGCAGCAAAAAAGTAAGCCAAGCTTCGCACAGAAAAATAAGTTGAAAACTATAGATGTAGTTGCAAGCCACTTACGCATATTAGATTTCGCAGCTACTTTTTTGGGATGCCAGTGTGCCAAAATCATCTTGGATGCATGCCGCAAGCGCAACAACAACATCGCAACCCTTTAAGCCTACCTGCTCAACTTGTGCAAAAGTTACATAATAGTTGCGTCTGTATTAGTTTGCTCCACTTGCTTGTTAAGGGCACATGCAACATGCTTTTGATCCTGTACATCTCAATTAGGATACATGCAAAAAATGCCCTTGGCCATTATAAAATTATAGCCAAGTAGCTCAAATTGTTCCACGTGAACAAGGTTGCTTCTTTGCAAGCACTACAATCTAAGTTTAAGACTATTTAGATAACGGCAACTTAAAACATATAACATGCTAATATATAAAACTTCATCCGTGAGCATAGATCTAAAAACTAGATCCAGCTTCTTACAGAAAGCAAGTTGGAAAATATAGAAGTAGTTGCAAATGGCAAATTTTAGCTACTTTTTTGTGATATAGAGTTCGCCAAAAACTGTTTGTCAGCAAACCGCAAGCGCAACAACATCGCAACAAGCAATGTAACCTTCGCAAAAATTACATAGATATTCGATTTACAGAGCGTACCATATATTATTGTGCGACGCTTGCTTTGTAATGACATATGCAACATTGTTTTGATCCAGAATATCCCAATTGGTTTAGCATCCAAAAAGATGCTCTTGTGGTTAATGAGATCTAAAATTAAACCCTTGCGTAACGCACACTTGTTGCGGTCAACGATATGCGGATCAGCCATTAGTTACGGCAATGTTTCACGTGAAACAATGGCTGTTGCAAAAAACCAGCCTTAAGTTTCATATTTTTTAGGAATTTACTATGCCAGGAAATAGTTTTGGTCACCTCTTACGTTTAACAACCTTTGGAGAATCCCATGGTGCCGCCATTGGCGGAATCTTAGATGGCGTACCGGCTGGGCTTATTATTAGCGAAGCAGAAATTCAACACGAGTTAGACCTGCGCAAACCAGGGCAAGGTTTAGGTACCTCCCCCCGGCAGGAAGCTGACCGCATCCAAATTCTCTCTGGTCTCTTTGAAGGTCGCACCCAAGGAACACCCATCGGTTTTTGTATCTTCAATACCAATGCCCACAGCAAAGATTATGCTAACCTAGCCCAAGTTTTTCGTCCTGGGCACGCAGACTACACCTATTGGCGCAAATATAATTCTATCCGCGACTACCGTGGTGGCGGTAGAGCTTCAGGTCGCGAAACAGCTGCCCGTGTCGCTGCTGGCGCCATCGCTCAAAAAATTCTCCACCAGGCCCAGATCAATGTTTATGCTGCTTGTGTAGAATTTGGTGGACTTGCTTGTGCAGAGCCGCGTGACTTCACACAAGCTTCTAGCAGACCCTTTTGGGCAGCAACACAAGAAATTGTGCCAGCCTGGGAGGAACTAGTTCATAAGGCACGTGCCGCCCAGGACACTTTGGGCGGCATTGTAGAAATTATCGCCCAGGGTGTGCCTGCTGGTTTAGGGGAACCTGTCTTTGATAAACTGTCAGCACTCTTAGCCCATGCCCTCATGAGTGTGGGCGCGGTCAAGGGTGTAGAAATTGGCGATGGCTTTGCTGCTGCCAGAGCCACAGGCAGTAGCAATAATGATCCACTGTTTCCTGATAAGCAGGGCCAAATTTGTTTTGCTTCCAATCATGCAGGTGGTATTCTCGGCGGCATTAGCAGTGGCCAAGACATTGTGCTTCGCTGTGCTGTTAAACCCATTGCCTCAATAACCAAGCCCCAAAACACTGTTGATATCCATGGCAACGCTACAAGCATATGTATTCAAGGCCGCCATGATCTCTCAGCCATTCCCCGCATTGTGCCGGTGTTAAAAGCCATGACCGCTTTGGTGCTAGCAGATTGTTTGTTGCAACAGCAGCTCTTACAAAGTCAGCAAGTGTTAAATTTGCAAAATTAACGAAGTTTTTGGGAACTATTTCTTTTATTAAGACATTCACCATGCTCTAAAAAATACAGGTTGCCTTAAAAGAATTTAAGGTAAATTAACTGCGCAAATAGCTTTTCTTGCTTCATAAAATTCATGAAATTCACGGCAAGTGTACATAATTAAAGATTTATGTTGTAACAAATAAGAGACCGATACTCTGCAATTTAATCACCTATAAACTCAGATGTCTGAAAAATTCTAGCAAGTATTTTATGGTGTTCTTGCCTCATTTAAAACGAGTGAAAAAAATTAGAGAGATAAATAATTGCCTTTTTTGCGAATTGTTTAGTCAAGCCAGACAAGAATACAGAGCAAAAAAATTGCTGCTTAGGTTAGAGAAAATTTTTTAAAACACAACTACTGACATTTCTTATAATTCACGATTACCAAAGATTATAATATAAGTATACCTATTGAGCAGTAGAAACGTAATTGTGCAATCCCTTTCGTGCAACTTTGCTCGATCATTTCCACAACAAGCAAAGGCTACACCTACAACCTAAAGTAAAAGTATAGCGCAACCGAAGGCGTAGAAGAGTGTCAAGGAGCCTGCATGTCTGTGAACCATGAAGACCCAATAGCTGCTGCTGTCAGTTCTCTAACTGGTACTGTTGAAAAAATTACCTACCACAGTGAAGAAACAGGTTATACTGTTTTAAAATTAGAGCTAAGCCCAACCAAAAAACGCAAGAGCAATATATTCAAGGCCGAAAACACTTCAATTACTTGTGTGGGCACCTATGTGCAGCCCAAAACAGGGGCGCAGCTTAAACTTGTGGGCAGCTTTCGCACCCATCCACGCTTTGGACAGCAATTTCACTTCACAAGTTATGAAGAGATTGTACCAAGCTCTAAGGATAGCCTCGTAGATTACCTGTGTTCTGGCTATATCGAGGGCGTGCAGAAAACTTTAGCCAAACGCATTGTTAACAAATTTGGCAAAGACACAATTCATATCTTAGACACCAATCCTGAACGCCTGCGTGAAATCAATGGCATCGGTGCTGAAACCTGCGACAAAATTGTCAACTCCTGGAACCAACATAAACAAGCCCGGGATCTTGTTCTGCTCTTAAAACCCCATGGTTTTTCTGTTGCCATCTGTGCACAAATTTTAAAGGTTTATCAACAGGATGCTTTAACCATCTGCCAAACTAATCCCTATAAACTAGCGCTTGATATTCAAGGCGTGAGTTTTCATATGGCGGATACTTTTGCCAAGTCTTTAAATTTTGCCCCAGATCATCCTCTCCGCCGTGAAGCCTATGTAATTCATTGTCTGCAACAAGCCACCCGCAATGGCAATGTCTATTTACCACAAAACACTTTAGAAACTGAGGTACAAAAATTTCTTGGCATAAGTCACGCGGAATTGGACGACGTCTTGACGAGTCTACTTGAACAAAAACGGATCTGTGTGGAATCGAGCAATTTACTGCGCCTCTATTGCAATTTGGCGCCAAATCAAGAGTTAACCCGCGAGATTCAAAGTGAACTCGATACCTCAGCTATTTATTTACGGCGCTACTATGATTATGAAATGGGGGTAGCACAAGCTCTAGCCCGCATTTTAAATGCACCTAAAGCTATTCACATTCATGATCCTGTGGGTCTTGCAAGGAGTGTCATCAAAGATCAAAGCATTGAGCTAGCCCTAGAGCAACAAGAAGCTGTGATCAAGGCCGCCCAAGCCAAAATTTTAGTAGTCACAGGTGGTCCAGGTACTGGTAAAACGACCATCATCAATACCATTATTAAATTATTTGCCACCCAAAATGCCAGAATCCTTTTGGCTGCCCCTACAGGACGTGCTGCCAGACGCATGTTTGATGCTACAGGTCAGCCAGCTAAAACGATCCACCGCATGCTTGAATATAGTCCCCTCTCCCAAGATTTTACGCGCAATAGTGCTAAACTCTTAGAATGTGATCTCTTAATTGTCGATGAAGCCTCCATGCTTGATATAGGTTTGGCCTATCATCTCTTACAAGCTATTCCTGATGGGTGTACGCTCTTACTGGTTGGCGATATTTTTCAATTGCCCTCTGTAGGTCCTGGTGCCGTTCTCTCAGATATTATTAATTCGCAAGTAGTGCCAATTGTTAAACTCACGCAAATTTTTCGCCAATCTGCTGAAAGTGCCATTGTACGCAATGCCCACTTGATTAATCAGGGACAATTACCTCCACCTAATGAGCAAAATACCGACTTCTTTTTTATCCAAGAAAATGATCCAGTGCATTCTGCCCAAACCATTGCCGATTTAGTCGCTGAACGCCTCCCAAAATGCTATGATTTTGATATTCTGAACGACATTCAGGTGTTAAGCCCCATGCATAAAGGTGAAGTAGGCATTTCTGCCTTAAATGCCTTATTACAACAACGTTTAAATCCTAATGGAACAGAAATTAAACGTGGAGAATATATTTATCGTTTACACGATAAGGTCATGCAAATCCATAATGATTATGAAAAAGATGTGTTCAACGGGGATTCTGGTGTAATTCATAGCTTTGATCTTGATAAAAACACTTTAACTATTCGTTTTGAAGAAGATAAGCTTGTCAACTACAAATTCGACGAATTAGATGATATCATTCCTGCTTATGCTATTTCGATTCATAAGTCTCAAGGGTCAGAGTATCCTTGTGTGATTATTCCAATGAGTATGACACACTTTTGGATGCTTGAGCGCAACCTTATCTATACAGCTGTCACAAGGGGTAAAAAAATTGTGATTGTCATTGGAGAACACGATGCTTTTGCCAGGGCAGTGCACACCAATACTACAAGAAAACGTTTTAGTCGCTTATGGTTGCGCTTGGTCTTATTGCACACTGATCCAAGTAAGCCTCAAGAACAGGCCGATGCCAACTAAATTTTTGCTTACGCACTCTTAAATAAGGGCTAGCGCCATATGCTTGCAGAAAATATGCAAGCCCAAAACACCTTCAAGTTAAGTGGCGCACAATTGGAGAATCACCTATGGAGCAACCACGCCGCAAACCTGAAATCCTCGCTCCTGCTGGCGAGACTACAGCGTTCTTAGCAGCTTTAGCGGCAAAAGCCGACGCTATATATATTGGCTTAAAAAACTTTTCAGCCAGGATGGAGGCGCAAAACTTCAATCTGCTAGAGGTTTCGCGCCTCTGTGATTTGGCCCATGCTGAAGGCGTACGTGTCTATATTGCCTTAAATACCATGCTTAAAACGCAGGAGACGCAACAAGCCTACCGCTTAGTCACGCGCCTGGAAAAACAAACCCACTGTGATGGCCTAATCATCCAAGATTTGGGCTTAATTGACATCATCCATGCCGCTGGCTTTACGGGCACAATCGCCCTCTCAACCTTAGCCAATGTCAGCCAACCTGAAGGCTTACAACTTGCGGCAAGGCTCGGCTGCACGCGTGTCATCTTACCTAGAGAACTCTCGATCGATGAAATTAAAATCATGGGGCAAAACTGCCCTGAACAATTAGAATTGGAACTCTTTGTTCATGGAGCTCTCTGTTATTGCGTAAGTGGACGTTGTTACTGGTCAAGTTATCTTGGTGGCAAAAGTGGTCTCAGGGGCAGATGTGTGCAGCCGTGTAGACGCCTCTACCATACAGAAATTGTCACGCCACAAGGCAAAATCCGTAAGCTAAATCAACAAGGTAGGTTTTTTTCTTGCCAAGATCTTTCCCTTGATGTGTTAGCTAAGACCTTATTGGATGTGCCTCACTTGAATTGCTGGAAGATTGAAGGGCGCAAAAAAGGGGCCCATTATGTCTATCATACGGTACTAGCTTATCGTTACCTGCGCGATGCACCTCAAGATCCTGACTACAAACGCGAAGCCCAAACTCTGTTAGACATGGCTTTAGGCCGCCCCATGACCCATGCTAGGTTCTTACCGCAAAAAGCACGCGTGCCAACTGATCCTACTGGCACCACAAGTTCAGGCTTAGTGGTTGGCAAGATTACAACCAATGCTCATGGATGTCTGTTACTGCCTAAAATAAAATTACAACCCAATGATTATCTGCGTATTGGTAGTGAAGAAGATGCTTGGCATAAGACTCTCCGCGTAACCAAACTCTACCCTAAAGGCAAAGCGCAGCAATTAAATGTGCATATGAAATTGCCGCCCCAAGGGGCTGTAGTCTATTTGCTAGATCGTCGCGACCCTGAGCTCGTCCAGTTATTGCGCGGCTTCCAGGCCAAATTAAAACAGATTCCAGGCCGCACTACCGAAGCTGTAACCACAGAATTGCCATTACCCAAAGGCAAAAAAGCTAAACGCCGCCAAGACATGAAAATCTTAGCCAAGATGCCTATGGGTAAAGACAATCGCGCCTCAGCCCAGCAAATGCTGAGTCTGTGGCTCTCACCTAAAACCTTAGGCATTTCACGCCCAGTTGCTCGCCGGGTTGCTTGGTGGCTTGCACCTGTAACTTGGCCTGATGAAGCTAGCAAACTTGCGCAAATGGTTACAGATTTATGGCAAGATGGCTGCAGACATTTTGTCCTAAATAGTCCCTGGCAACGTAACCTTTTCCCAGAGGAGCTTCCCAACAGCGCTGATTTGGTTGCAGGCCCTTTCTGTAATCTTGCCAATCCCCTGGCCCTCCAAGTTTTACAGCGTTTAGGTTTTACAGCTGCTTTTGTTAGCCCTGAGCTACCGCAAGCTGAAATCCTAAAGCTCCCCAAATACAGCCCATTACCCTTGGGCTTTGTTTTAAGCGGCTATTGGCCTGTGGGGATCTCGCGTTTTGGCTTACTGGGTCTCAAAACCAATATACCCTTTGCCAGTCCTAAAGGTGAAACCTTCTGGTCTAGACAGTATGGGCAAAATGTCTGGATCTATCCTGCTTGGCCCCTTGATTTTACAGCTAAACAAGAAGAACTCCTCAATGCTGGCTATGTGTTTTTTGCCAGATTCATTGAAACGCCACCAGCTACTCTTCCCCAAACTGCCAGACCAGGTTTATTTAACTATTTAGGACAATTACTCTAGAACACTTAAATATTACGCACATAAAAAAACGCAAGATCTTTGCCTGAAGATCTTGCGTCTATCAATTTATGTGCCTTTTGCATCTCTAATAGAGCTTAAGTTTGATGCTAAAACTATCTTTCATGAATGTATAAATAATTTAGTACACTTAACTGAGTAAGCTCAAAAACAAGTCAAGATATTGAGCGCAACTATTAAATTCTTGACTGCAATTTGCACAGATACTGTTAAACATTTATTTTGTATGTAGTAAAAAAAAGAGCAATTTTTTGAAAATGTTTTGCTACTCCTTTTAACTTGCGCATATTGTTTTATGAACTTTCTTGCAGATTTACATCTTCACTCCCGCTTTTCATTAGCTACAAGTAAAGATTTAACTACGGCCAATCTTGATGCGTGGGCGAGAATCAAGGGCCTTGCAGTCATAGGCACAGCTGATTTTACACACCCCAAGTGGCGCGAAGAATTGCATGCAACTCTAAAAGAAGATCCCTTGACAGGGCTCTATACCTTGGCAGGCACAACAAGCACTTTGCCCTTTGTGCCTGACAAATCTGCCTGTATGCAACAAACAGCACCCCTCTTCTGCCCGCAAACCGAAATAAGCTGTATATATAAAAAAAATGGGCGCGTGCGTAAAATTCATGCACTAATCTATGTGCCCACATTAGAAGATGCGGATCGTTTCTCAGACCGCCTTGGCAAAGTGGGCAATATTAACTCGGATGGTCGCCCAATTATTGGCCTCTCCGCCCATGATTTGCTTGAGCTATTGTTGGATACAGTACCAGAAGGCATCATGGTACCAGCACATATTTGGACGCCCTGGTTTTCCTTATTTGGCTCTCGCTCAGGCTTTGATAGTCTTGAAGAATGCTTTGAGGATCTTAGTGACCACATTTTTGCTTTGGAAACAGGCTTATCCTCTGATCCACCGATGAATCGTTACATAAGTCATTTGGATAAATATGCCCTTATTTCCAATTCAGATGCCCATTCTGGCAGCAAATTAGGCCGTGAAGCCAATCTCTTTCAAGGTACACCTAGCTTTCAGAATATTTTTAACGCGATTAAAGCAGCAGCATTACGCATAACTGACCAAGATAAACTGCCGTGCCAATTTTTAGGTACCCTTGAATTCTTCCCTGAAGAAGGCAAGTATCATCTAGATGGGCATAGGGCTTGTAATATATCCTTGAATCCTTTGGAAACAAAAGAATTACACAATATTTGTCCTGTATGTGGAAAACCTTTGACCATTGGGGTGTTACATCGCGTCATGGAACTTGCCGATCGCAACAACCCAGGTACCTTAGATCAAGAACCAAAGTATCAGTCAATCATGCCCTTACAGGAAATTACGGCAGAATTACTTGGTATGGGTGTCAATGCGCAAAAAGTTCTGCACACTTATGGCAATATTCTAGCAAACCTAGGACCTGAGCTAGATGTCTTAGTCAACATACCAATAGAAGATATCAGTAAATACTGGGATAGATTAGGTGAAGGCATTAATAGGCTCAGAACAAATGCTGTGCAGCTTAAAGCTGGTTTTGATGGCGAATTTGGGCAAGTGCACCTCTTTGCCCCTGAAGAACTTGGCAGCACAAAAAAAAGCACTAGACGGCAGAAACCTGTAAGTTCACTGCAAGCGCCCAGTGCCAATTTGCAAACCTTAGAATTATTTCAAGCTAAACCAAGTGCAGAGACCAAAAAGAGTAGGATTCCTGCAACTTACTCAACCGAGCAAAAACAAGCCTTAAGCTACACCCAAGGCCCTTGTTTAGTAATTGCCGGGCCTGGCTCTGGCAAAACCCATGTGTTACTTGGCCGGCTCAACTATCTATTACAAGCCCAAGTACCAAGCAGTAAAATTCTTGCCTTAACCTTTACGCGCAGAGCAGCTTGCGAGATGCGTACGCGGTTGAGGAGCCTGAGAGTAGATGATCACGCCTTGCCCGCAATTGATACTTTGCATGCCTTTTGCTGGCAATACATCAAAAAATTAGAGCCAGAAGCAGTTCTCTTAAGTGAAACTAGCGCTCAAGAACTGTTTGCACGGGCTAACCCGCAACTTGACACAAGGCAACGTAAACACGCTTGGCAAAAACTCGCAGCGCTACGCGAACAAGGTGAACTTGATGCACCTGAATATACAGAGCTCAAAACTTTATATGCTAATTATCAAGAGTCTTGTAAACGACATTTTAATGGTAAATGTTATGATTTTACAGGACTATTAGAACATATTTTAGATCTCATTTCGGACACAACAGAACCATATCAAGCAGTACTTGTTGATGAAATTCAAGATTGTTCTTTATTGCAACTAAACGTGATTCGTAAGCTCCTTAACAAAAATGGAGACGGTTTTTTTGGTATTGGTGATCCTAATCAAGCCATTTATGCTTTTCGTGGTGCAGTAGATTCTGCTCCCAAAGTTTTACAGAATTTTTACCCTCAGTTAAAAATTTTCACTTTAAATATAAGCTATCGATCAAGTCAACAAATTTTAGACTGCGCCCAACATGTTCTTACGCCGACAAACAACTTGTATTTAACGGCTATAGAAGAACGCAAAGCCCAACTGAACTTTTGCTACACACCAAGCGACACAAGTGAAGCTCAATGGATTGCTAAAAATTGTCTGAACTTGCTTAAAGTGTCTTCAATAAGTGTACACAAACAAGAACAAGAGCTTGATCTAGAACTCGCACCTGCCGATGTCGCCATTCTGGTGCGCTATAAATTTCAGATAACGCCCATTATAACTGCCTTAGAACAAGTGGGTCTACCGGTTAGTGCTCCCAGCACGCAAGCTTTCTATCAAGACCAAGTCATTGCAGAATTGTTAAACCGCATTGATCCAACAGGGCCAACTCCTCAAGATTTTCCATCTCTAAAAGACTTAGGACTATGGCTTGAGCAACAACCTTGGGCAGGTCTTGGCGCAAGCAATAGTCCAGCCTTCAAACAAATGTTGCGTTTTTATGAACGCTGTGGATCATGGGAAAACTTTTTTGCCGAACTTGTATGGCTTAAGGAGGAAGAAGAACTCAAAAGTCGTGCTGACGCTATCCAAATTATGACCTTGCATGCAGCCAAGGGGCTCGAGTTTGCAGCCTGCTTTTTGCCTGGTCTTGAAACAGGACTTTTGCCGGCTTGCCCCCAATTAATTGGCCTAAATCAACAAGACACCCAAGAGGATGCTGAAGAGCAACGATTGTTTTACGTTGGGCTAACGCGAGCCAGTCAACTCTTGTTCTTAAGTGCAGCAAAATCACGCTATATTTATGGTAAACAATATCACTTGGCGCTATCACCATTCTTTACTGCCATTCGCAGTCTATTCCATGAATCACAAATTCAAGCTCGCAGCAAACATATTCAGCGTCAAGGTAGTTTACTCTAATCTAACAAGATTCATTTACAAGTTTACATCTCAATCATAGACAGTTATGGAGTTTTGTCCTGAATCACAAATTAGAGGAAGTAGCAAGATACTTAAGCCTCAACTGCACTTCAAGCTACATAGTTAAGATAAACTTTGAATTCATGTAGCATTGTGACATAAACTTCAGAACGGAGGTAGGAAAGTTGACAAGTGTTTAATCGCTAGAATCATCCCATGCTTCATCATCAAGTATTTTAAAATTACGCACTGTCAGATACTTGGCATCTTCCACTTCAAGCAAATCGCCTGTCGCTTCAGCAGTAGCATTGATCTCTTCAACAAGATCCATGCCTGCTGCCTTAGGAAGAATTCGATACTCGGTGCCATCATTGGTAGTTACGGCAACACGAGTTTGTTTGGCATCCACGGGAACTTGAGTCACGAGACCTTTCACTGTGATCTTCATCAATTTCCAGTGCAAGGACCCCTACCTTAAAGCAGGGGAGGAAGCACTGCCTCCAATGTTTTCCTAAGATGTAAATTTGAACTTTGAAACAAATATGCAGAGAAAGTTACGATCGAGCACACAAAAAAGCGGATCCAGCTTTGACGGATGTAACTCTTGTAGTCCACAGTGCTATAAAGCTGTGCACATAAACTTGCGTAACTTGCCCATCTTTAGCGTCGCAGATCTAAGGCTAATTCAGGGTTAAGCTATTATGACCCGCACAACTATTGTGCATACAAGAAAACCTGCAAAAAAGGCGCAGATCAAGGAAAACCGCAATATTTTTTGCTTCCCGCCTTCCTTGTGAAGAGCCCAAGCTAGACATTTCTCTTACATGCAATAAGCCTAAACAGTCTGTTTTGCGAGCTCACGACAGCTTGAGAGCTCTAGCAAACAGAGCATAATTAAGTCTAACAAGAGACTATGCGCAAAAATTGCGCTGCATTTTAGCTGCTTCGCCGAAAAAATCAAGTTTTTTAGCTTCTGCGTTGCAAAACCCAAGCCAAAACTCTTAAAAATCAAGCCTAAAGCTTAAATCTTTGCCGCAAGCTTTATACCAAAGTCCTTGGCAATCTATAATGTTAACCAAAGATATTTTTGTTCTAAACCACATATTTAATACAGATTTATTCAATAGTGATCTTTGATTCACTATTTGATATCTATATTTGTAGTAATAAAGTTTAAAATTGATATAAACAATCTGGAAAATTTATAAGGCAATAACGCAGTAAAAATTTATATTACTATATTATTGATATATTTATAGTATAGTAAAATTTATTCTTTATATTTTATCTAGTTCAAATTTAATATATAAAGTATAATGTGGTTTAGTTAACGAAATTAGAATTAATTATGAATGTAAAAATTAGATTATTATACGTTTTTTAAAACAGTATAAACTGTAGCACATCTAATAAATTATAATTAAAATATTATTGGCAGTATATTATTCAACACTCTCTACACTCAAGTAGAGAGTGTTTTTTTATTTTTTAATCTTGATATTACAAAACAAAAAAAAATTATATATAACAACTATGCTAAATTGCATCTAAATAAGAAAAATATTTCTGGTAATAAAGACATATTACCTTTAATTATAATGGAATCTTTTCTAAGCAAGACAAATGATAATAAATATAAGGCTTCACAGAGTCGCCCAGCGAATCATGTCATCAAAAAATATAGCAATAGTGCAAATGGATTGTTTAGCTACAAGGCCTGCGAATAGGTTATGGAAAACATGAGAATTATCTTAATTTACATGTATCAATTATCTAGTTCATATTCATAATAAAGTGTTTATAAAAAATTATAATTTAATAATAGTTAGTATCTTAATTATATTTAATAAAATGTAGTTAATATATATTAACAATTTTTTAGCCTCATTATAACATTAATCTAATTATATTTTTATAATTTATATACTATGTATAATGTTATTTATATTAATTTTTTATTATTAAAGTAATTATCTACTTAAATAATTATTACTTTTCATATTACAAAATAAGAAATTAAGCAATATACTATACTTTCCTTAAGGAGTGGTATAGTTTTAATAAATTAATAATTGTTTTTTATTATTTTTATTAATAAGTAAAATTGATAATTCTTCAAAATATTTCATTACTATTAGTTAGGCTAAACGCAACTTCACTTAAAGCTTTACGCTAACAACGCAAAAATTGTATTGCGTTTTTCCCAGCTTTTTTTTAAAAGATTAATAAAGAACCATGTGACCAAAAGCTAAAGTAAAGCTTGAGGGAGTATGTATGTTAGTAACAACAATGTTAAAATACTTTGTGTCAAGACGAGTCTTGCTGCTCGCAACAGCGCTCGCGCTTTGCCTCAACCTAGCTGGTTGTGGCCTATTTCAACCGCAAGTGGAAAGTGATCCAGGCCCTACACCAAAAGTGTGCAAACTGATTGTAAAAAGCGCCGTGTGCCAAATAGGCAAACGTTACAAGCCTGGCGGCGTATCACCTAAAAGTGGTTTTGATTGTTCAGGCCTCGTTTATTTTGTTTACAAAAACAATGGCTACAAAATACCGCGTATCACAAAGGATCAAGCCAAATTTGGCAGACGCGTGTCTAAAGATAACCCTCGAGAAGGCGACATCTTAGTTTTTCGCACAAGTAATAGTCCTAACGGTCTTCATACTGGTATCTACACTGGTGACAGATGTTTTATTCACAGTCCTTCAAGTGGTAAAAAGGTTAAAAGAGATACATACGCTAGTGGATATTGGAAAAATCGTCTTGTTGCTATTAGACGTGTCGTACGCTAAATCTTATGAAATATTAAAAAATATATAATATGAGGTTAATTATGGAACAAAATGAAGAACAGCTTTATACAATTTCAGATATTTCACGCAAATTTAATATTCCTGAATCTACATGTAGATATTATTGTAAAAGATTTTCTGAATATATCCCAATAGTTGGAGAGGGTAGGAAAAAACGTTTTCGTCAAGAGACTATTAATGTAATGGAAACAATTGTGGAAGAAATGAAAAAATCTCGAACATGTGATGCCGTAGAAGAAATTTTAGCTATACGTTTTCCAAGGACAGCTTTAGTAGTCAGTCAAAATCATGATAATACTAATCTATCTATTCGACAATCTGTGAAAGAAAACACTGTTGAACAATGTCATGATCAAATTTCTACAGTAGAAAAAAATAATTTAGAGATAAGTCAAAATTTACCACCGCTTGTTATAGAATTTATGGAACGTCAGACACTAGCACTCGAGGGAATTGCTAAGATGTTTAACTCATTATTGATACATTTAAACAATATAACAAATAATAATGTAAAAAATGATGAATACGTAGATATAAAACATGAAATTACAAAGATGAAATCACTTATAGATGCTAATGAACAAACGCAACAAGCAGATATGGAACAAATACGTGCGTGGATAGGAAGAATTATGAAAAAACTATGCCATTCATCTTAAATATTAATCTTTATAGAATTATAATTAACTAGTATAAACGAAATATATATTAATGAATATATTAATAATTTGTATAGAAGATGATACTTATTTATTAAAAAATGTCTGTTTGAGATATATTCTCGAACAGACATTTTTATTTTATCAAATATAATATAATTTGCTCAACTTTTAGCTGCTTACATCCAAGCACAAAGCGTAATCAGAGAATCTAGCATTAAGCTCTATGCTGATCTTCTTTTACGTCAATCTTAGTCTAAGCAATTTATTTGTGAAACTTCCAAACTCATAGTGACAACAAAAGTAAGATACATACTAGTCTTTTTAAGCAACCTTCTCAGTCATATCTACGTTTTTACAAGAGCCGGCCTCCCTCAAAATCATCACAGTTGCATACTTTTTGATCAGCGAGTTGCACACTTTCTAGCTGTCCACATCTCCTCACAAAATATCATTGCTCAATCAGCGCTTCTAGAATTAAGCTCTATGCTGCTCTTCTTTTGGCCAAATCTTAGTCTAGCGCAATTGCTTTACGCAGCATCCAAATCCAACGTAACCCAAACAATTTGCCTACACAATACTTTGTTTTGCATAAACATCTTGCGCTCACTCGCAATTACCAAAGGCTTTAAAAGCAACTTAAGCAGCATCTCTGAAGTGTCTAAGTATGCAATCATGGCCTCCAACAATCTGTTCTGCAAACACTGAACTTTCTGCTTTTATTTAGTCTAGCACAATTTCTTTGCGCCACTAACAGAGTCTGTAGAAGCAACTTACTATTAGAGTGGTCTCCTTTAAAGTCCCCACGATGGTATACTTTTTGACCAGCAAGTGGCACTTCTAGTTGCCAAACACCCCTCACAAAGTCTCATCTCACATCAGCACATCTAGTCTTAATTCAAGGCCAATCTCCTTTTTACTCCAATGAGTATAGCGCAATTTCTTTGCGCAAATCCCAAGAGCACCATATTAAAATTAGCACAGGCGATAATTTGCTTTGCATAAGCATCTTGAGCTCAATCGCAATTACCAAAGGCTTTAAAAGCAACTTAAGCCGCATCTCTGAAGTGTCTAAGCATACAATCAGATCCTCCAACAATTTGTTCTGCAAACACTGAACTTTCTGCTTTTATTTAGTCTAGCACAATTTCTTTGTGCAACTATCAAAGTCTGTAGAAGCAACTTACTATTAGAGCGGTCTCCTTTA
>JAFTDU010000010.1 GCA_017454005.1 Desulfovibrionaceae bacterium
AGCATAAATTTATAAATCATTTTTAATACGTTATCTACAATATTCAACATTATTCAACATTATATACTAATTACTTTATTTATGTAGATAACATATCTGTATGTTTATATATTATTAGATTCGTGTATATAGTATATTATCAAGATGAGTTGCTCTATATAGTGTTTTAAAAATATCTAATATTTATTATAACGATTTTTTTATGTGTATTATTAGCATAAATTTTTATACATATTTTAAAACATTTACCATATGAGCTACAATCAAGATCTATGTTTGAACAATTTAATATATGTGATATTTAATAATTGTACTAGATACATAATGTATATTTAAGCTCTCTTGAATAAAATTAGTATCATTTTTATTATAAATAATGAAGTAATAAATTATTTTTTTGTTTTTTCTGCACAGACAAACCTCAAAGATGTAATGTCATGAGGAACGTCTTCTTAATGTTAGTAATATAATAGGATATTAGGTATTTTCAGGGCAAAAGAAGATTCTTGATATTGCTAGAGAAAATGATGAGTTTTTGTGGCATCTTGATAATTGTGCGAGCTTTTTTTTGCTTTTGCGTGCGTTTGTCGCATGACTTGTGCTAAACAATATGCTTTAAAAGTTGAGGGCGTTTGCGCGGCTTGGACCCGCTTAATTCAACGGGTGCAACAAAATATGCTTTTCGGCGTGATTGTCAAGACTTGTCAGCCAAGGCAAGTTGTGAAAAAAAGTACAAGCAGGCTATTTTGCTAAAAACTTAAAGATTTTAAGCTATAAACAATTACAAAAGGTGCGAGCCCGCAAGCTTTTAATTTTTATGCCACCCTGCAATATTTCTTGGGTCAATTCTTTTATGCGGCGTGAGATCTGGGTGAGCACAGGATCTTTAATACCCAAGGATTGAGTGGGATCGGTCACAGCTACCCCATCTTTAAGATCATAGACTACAATTTCTTGGGCTGGAAACTTTCCTGAAACTGTGGCTGCAATTAGTGTATAGACGGCTGTATCAACCTGTTTGATAATTGAGAGGAGGACATGTTGGGGATAAATTTTTCGCTGATCACTATCTAGACCTATGACATAAATCTGTGCTTGTTTGGCTAGTTCTAAGGCTTGAGCATTGCCAGCACCTGCTGCCAAGACAAGTACCTGTACCCCTTGCTTAAGTAAGCGATTGGTTTCGCTTGCAGCTAGTGCCTGATTATTAAAGGATGTAGCTACTCCGTGGATTACGCGAATACCTGGGACGCTTAATTGGGCACCTTCTTGAAAACTGCTGAACATGGAGCGCATAGCGGCAATGTCAGCGCCACTTAGCCAGCCAATGGTTGGTTCTTGATTTGGCTTAAGGTGCGCTTTGGCAAAGAGGGCCGCTGCAGCACCAGCTAAAAAGGCCGCCTGTTCGTCGGCAAAGGTAATACAAGTGACATTTTGGCGGCGAATATTCGCGTCAATGACACCAAAGCGGGTTTGGGGATAATTGGCTGCTTGGGTTCGCAAAATTTCTTGAAAGCGTTCTGTAGCTACAAGCACTAAATCTGCATTTTGCGCGACTGCCTTAAAAACAGCTTCTTGTTTGCTTGGGTCGGCGCATATCACAAGTTGCGCCTTAATTGAAAATTTCCGTTCAGCCTGCAGGAGACCTTGTTTTAAAAGTGTGCTCCAAGTGCTTGGCGCATCATGTTCTAAAAGTAGGGTAACCTTGAGTTGTTGTGTGGCATAGGCGCAAATATTACATGTCATGAGAATACTGACTATCCACACTAAACCTAAGAACCAACGCAAGAGCATAGAATGCCTCGTATAAGCAAAAAATATAAGTTAATAAAACTATAGACTAAATAGTACTCAAGCTAATAAAAGAGGATAGAAAATAATATTATGCAACAGTATAGCATATTTTATTATATTGCAAATTAATATATAGATTTAAAATATATTGCAGCAACAGTGCAAGTTATTAAAAAGTATCTAGAAAATATTTCATCTTGATTAATAGTGCTCTCAATAGAAATGGTTTTATTGCATTATAATAATTATAAATTTATTTATAAATCTTTTATCCATTAGATTATCTATATAAATCTACTATTTTGTTTTAATTGTTATATCAAAAAAATATAGAAGTATATCATGTTTATACTACAATCTATTTGAAACACTTATAGAGTTAAATTTATATATTTCTGCTATGAAGATATTGGGCGAACTTGCCAAGATGTTGGCGCATAAAGCGAGCGAGGATTAATGCACTGAGATGCGCTGAGATGCGCTTGGGCTTATGATTTCGCAAAAGCAGTTTTTTTGACGCAAAGTAGTCATGGGGAATGCTCGCTTGTGTACCAGAGCATTATAATGTAATTTGCATTGAACAGAACATGTGGAGGATATAAACTACATATTTGAGTTAAGTTTTTGCATATTTTTTCTAGAAATATATTTTGAAAATAAAGCTATAGCAAGATAATAAATTTTTACTAAAAATATATATGCACAGTTTTTAGAAGAGGTGTAAAGCAAGAAGATTGAAGATGTTTGTATACAAGAGTTAATTTGTAAGGAGGATGTATTACCTACAAACTAGTTTCATATATTTTGACTCTTTCAACAAGCACTGTGTGATTTTAATGCACAAGTTGTAGAGCTTAACTTATAAGAATATGTGTATTATTTGTATATAAATTAATATTCTTAATAGTATGTTTAATAAAAATGATAATAAAAGTAGTTTATGTAGGTTGTACATGATTACTGTATGAAAAGTATTTATTTTGATCATCAAGATAAAGCGGTATTGTCCTTGGTAAATCGTATTTTAGATTCAACCAATGGCAGTAAGGATCGCTTATTTGATCCTAATTTACATCCGCACGGTATTGAGGAATTGGTGGCTCCACCTGTGGAGCGCATGGCTTATGCAGTTGTCAACCTGTTACGTAATTTAGAATCAGGTTTTGCGCAGATCGAAGATCGTTTGTTAGCTCTGCAAACCCTCTATGATGAAGTCTTAAATAGTGCACATTCAACTTTAAGGCGCAATACAGCCCGTGTTTTGATGCAAATCATGAAAGACATGGTACGGGCCTATGGAGATCACGATACCCAATTGCGCTTAGCGCATGATTTTAGAAGTGTGGTGCATGGTACTCCAAGAATTGTGCGCCGCATGTTGAGTCGTTATCATTTGCCTGAAATGCCTGAAGAGTGGAATCAGTTAGCCTTTGATGATCATGTGTATGATGTAAATACCAAAGGTCGCAAAACCCCAACACATCTCATTATGGATGCCTGGATTAAAGGCATTCGCAGCTTAACCGTAGCCTATGAATATTGTTTAGAGCCTGATGCAGCAAGAGAAATTATGCGTGCTGCTGAAATTACCGGAATCACAGTGCGTATTGGTCTTGAATTTCAAATACCATTCTATGATCATTTTGTGAGCTTTTTTTGGATTCCGCGTGGGTTTAGCTCCAATGAGGATTTTTTAGCCTTTTTACATGAGCCAGCACTTGTGGAACTTATGAATAAAGGCAGAGATGTCTTGGAGTGGCGCAAGGTGCAGGTTTTGCAGGTTTTGGATTTGTGGAATAAAGCCGTGCGTCCGACCCTTGAGGCAGAGTTGGAAGTAAGTATTGATGAACTGAGTGCTGAACAATTTTTAGGCTTTTGTCGTGGGGGCAATCCCTCTATTCAGCGCTTGGCTGAATGTCTGCACCGCCATGTGCAGCCAGCCCTCCACGAACGCGGCACCCAACTATTAATGTTGGGCGCAGAGGGGCAGGCTGAATTTGAGCGTCTTGATCGCTTGAGTCCTGATGTGATCTTAGATGAGTGGTTTTCCGCAGAGAAATGTCCTGACATGCCTGATTTTAATGACCCCAGAGGGTTAGAGGGTGCGCCAGAACTTTTGACCATGAGCCCGCAAGCTTTGACTAAATATGTGACAAGCACAGGTAGTGGTTATCGTCTTGTTTTAAGTACCACAGGCTTAAGTGTCGAAGATGTAGCAGAATTATTGTGGGATTGTGGAGGCTTGGTCACCCACCTTGAGATTTTTAATATGAAAGGGTGGATGGAAGGGCACATGGAAAACATGGAGGAGATTACTAGGTTCCAGCGTGCTTTAAATCTTGGCCTTGGCCCCCGTGTCAAGCAGCTTTTGTTGCAGATGAGCGAACATTTAGCGGAAAATGGCGAGCTTGAGCGGGTGCAAAAATTTCGCAACATCCTGCAAAATATTCATATTCTCTGGGAACATTACCGCTATACGCCTTTAAAATCACGTCTTGGCACAAGTTCTGCCAGTCGCTTGTCTTTTGGGATGGGGCTCGTCTTACGCGAAACCTTGCCTAAAAGAGCCCAACAGGAATTGAACCTGAAACAGATTTTTGGCAAACCCATCCCTGTGTTTTCACCTGTGGAAGAGCAAGTGATTTATAGAATCCCTGAGGATCCCTCTTTGTGGCAAGATTTTTTAAGTGTTTTTAACTTCTTGCCAGGTTGTAGACATCTCGGGATGGAATCGCGGCAGGCTTGGCGCTTTAGTAGCGATGAATTTCGCGTTACAGCCAAAGGTAATTTGGTCAACCTTGGCGGCATAAGTATGTTTAGCGGCAATAATCTTGGCAAGAATAAAATAGATCAAACCAAGACTACACCATCGTTGCATTATTTAAATAGCACAGTTGCTAATTGGCTGAAGTGTCTCGTTGGTTTTATTCCTGCTTTTTTTTCGTTTTATTGCATGCAAGATTGGTGGGTGCTCGCCTGGTTTGGTGCTTTTATTTGGTATGGGATTACCGCCATTCGTAATGTACTGCAAATGGTTATGACAGCACGCGGCGCCTCACGGGGTACACTTGTGCATTGGACCAAACAGGTCAGTGTGCCAAGGCTGTGTGATTCCTTGATGTACACAGGCATCTCAGTATTACTCTTAGAAGTGATTGTGCGCGTCTTTCTCTTACAAAAGATGTGTGGCATAACAGTAGATGATTATCCATTAATTGTCTATACAGTTTTAAATTGTGTTAATGCACTATATATCTTTACACATAATGTCTATAGAGGATTCCCACGCCAGGCAGCTATTGGCAATATCTTCAGGAGTGCATTAAGTATTCCTATGGCCTCCTGTTATGATTTTTTATTGAAACATCTGCTCTTATCGTGTGGAGTAGCAGATCCTTCAATCTATTTGATACCAAGCGCTGCTGTCATCTCTAAACTTGCATCTGACACTGTAGCTGCCATCATTGAAGGCTATGCTGATGGGCAAGTTAATTTACGCATGCGCCAATGGGATTATCAGAGTAAAATCAAGAAGGTTTTTGATTACTACACACGACTTGAACTTTTATTCCCTGCAGAAGATGCCTTAAAAAAGATTAGCCGCACTGGTGGTTTAGGGAAGCATGATGATCCCAAGATACGTGAAATAGAACGTGCTTTTGTCATTAATTCTTTAGATTTGATGTATTTTTGGTTTTATCAACCACGTGCTCAAGAAGCCTTGCGGCATACTTTACGCACCATGTCAGAAGCAGATAAATTAGTTTTAGCGCGTGCGCAACTTGTCTTATCTAGGGAACATGATGTTAGTCAAATGCTTGTAGATGGACTATTAGGGAAGAATTTTGCACGACCTCTAGCTTTTTTCTTAGATAAACATAGAACCTATTTACGTAATTTTTTAAACCTTTGTCGTCAAAGTCGACACTCTAGTAATCATGAAGGAATAGTGAAACATGTTGCCGAAGTATGACGCCAAGCTTTACTTTAAAGGAAAGAATATTTAATGAGTAAACTCACTACATACTTTCACAATGGGTTGCGTGGGATTATTTATGATTGTGATGGCGTGATGATCAATTCAAGAGCGGCAAACAATTTATTTTATAACCGTGTCTTAAACTATTTTGGCCTGCCACCTATGACGCATGAGCAAGAGATCTATTCGTTTATGGCTACAGGTCTACAAGCTTTACAGTATATTTTACCTAAAGAATTACATCCGCAAATTAACTATGTCGTTACACAAGTGATTAATTATAACCGTGATATTGTACCTTTATTAGAACTCATGCCAGGTTTTCGGGAATTTGTGGAAGAAATGCATGGTCTAGGTATCAGTCAAGCCATGTTTACCAATCGTACCGATGGTGGCTTTGCCGCAGTGCTTGAACATTTTCACTTTCCTAACTATTTTGCACCGATTATGACAAGTAGTGTAGTACCACCTAAACCTAATCCATTAGGTGCCCAAAAAATTCTGACCACATGGAACTATGCCCCAACAAGCATTCTCTATGTGGGTGACACAGCCCATGATCAAGGCGCAGCCAAAGGAGCTGGCGTTGTATTTTGCGCTTTTAACCCAGTGAATTTAACTGGGGATCTAGTTGCTACATCCTTTGCCGAATTGCGGCAAATACTTGCGTCATATTTACAAGCCTAACTCTTGTGATTCTCTAGGCTTTACAGGAGCATAAAAAAAGCCTTCTCGCACAGATACTGCGAGAAGGCTTTTTTTTATGCTCATTTATTACAAAATGCTGCACAAGCGTCTTCAATCCTTGTAGATAGTAAAAAACTACTTTTCTGTCTTTGTTTCTGAACGTACCATTGGAAGATTGGTTTGCTGCGCTTTGAGCTGGGTTCTGAGTTGAAAGTTAGTTTTGGTTAGTTGTTCATTTTCTTGAACCAATATTGCATTTTCTTGCGTCAACTTTTCTTTTTGTTTGAGAAGCTTATAACAATGTGCAGCAAGATGATTCAGTTGTTGGCGCAACTCAGCTACGTCAACTTCTTCAGTATCTGCATCTTCATCTGCATCTGAATCGTTCATATCCTCCTCTTGGGATGTGGCGTCAGCCTCTAACATGGGAGCGATTATTTGCATGGCATCTGGCGCTAGTTCGTCGGACTCCTCTAACAATTTAGGGCCCGTGCCAAATAAAAGCCAATCCGCATGCACGCTCAAAATTGTACAGAATGCTTCGAGAAAGGCAAAAGACGGCTCGTTACGATCACGTTCATAGTTACCCAATGTATTTGTCGGCACATGCAGCATTTCTGCAAGTTTGGCTCGCGAGATTCCTCCACGAACCTGTCTCAAGCGTGATCCAAAAGTATCAGGCATACCTCTTTACTTGTGCCTATAAGCTATTTTTCTACCTTTTTTGGGCACAACTTTAGCCCTGTGGCCGATTTTTTCGGTCACCATCCACCCAAAACTAAACGCGCGTTTCGTTTTGGGTTGACTTTTTTTTTAAAAAGGCAGAAAAATTAGCTTAGGCGGTTAGGGTTGATAATCAAAAAAGCTCTCCAGACAAGAGTTACTTTAACCGCCTATCGCACTAAATGCAAATATGCTGTTGTGCCGCCTTTGAGTAGCAGGTAACTGGCAGCAGGAGCGATCTATTGACGCTTCTTTTTGTTTGCAGAAAGTGCCTGTGATCCCTCCTTGGGTTTCTGTTACTGTAAATTTGTCTGTATGGAGTTTTTGGCTGTAATTTACGTTTTTTTGCAAAGATTTTATTTTTTATGCACCTCTTTTTTGCCAGAGATGACTAATTTTTCGTGCATCTGTGTTTTTTTTTCTTAAGTTGATGTACTTTAGGCTCAAATAGTTTATGGGCATAGTTGCTGCGTGCTAAATGGAACTTGCAGGGCTCTGTTATCTGCGCTATTCTTGTACTATTTTTTTAAAGAGTAAAAATAAGCATTTATATTGCTATAACTATCAGTTATTAAATTTAAACTATCAAAGATATATAAGTGACTCTTGCTACCTAGATGACACTTATGTTGGGGCTTGACAGGATTGCCAAAGAGGCATAATGCTCTATGCGTATTAATTTTGATATTTCTTTTTTTATAGATGCCAGCCACGCCCAAATTTAAATTTGCGGGAGAAGTGTTGCCTAGCTCATACTTGCTCAAGTCAAGTAAAATAGGCTAAAATGGGATGGGCCTAATACCATCCATAATGCAAGCGTAGGCCCGTAAATGCTTACATTCTAGGAGTAGTCATGCTGCGAAAATTACTGTGTGCACTGCTTTTTTGCGCGGTGAGTTTACTCATTGGCCCCAAACTCTATGCTGCGCAACGCAGTCCTGTACTTATTGATGATCAGTCCAAGTTGCCCTTGCGCATTTTAACGCGGCCTGGAGCAAATCTCTATCAAGATAATACCGGCAAGACGGTCTTGAAAACCAATATTCCGACATTTAGTGCGTATTTTGTCTATACAAGGCCTGCTGGAGAACTCTTGGCCACAGGGGAGGGCTTTTATGAAGTAGGCACAGACGACAAGGGCGCGGTTATTGGTTGGCTTAAGGCCGACGATGTCTTTGAATGGAAGCAAACCATGTGTCTTACCTACACCCATCCCAAAGGCAGACACCCGGTCTTACTCTTTGATGATGAAGATGTCTTAAAAAAAATTGTGACCATGCCTGCTCCTGAACGTGTGCAAAAAAGTACAGACTTTTATGCTGCCATTGAGCAAGCGGCAAAAGAAGAGAAACCTCTGCCCAAAAATTTTCCCATAAGTTCCATTGAACCCAAAATTGCTGTAAGCCTTGAGAAAGATTTTACCCTCTTGCCAATTTTGGAGCATGAAGCTATTGAAATTGATGATCGGGAGGCACGTCTTTTATATATTGCTGCTGTTAATAGCACTGCTAAAGATCGTAAAACAACTGATATTCGTAAAGATGCCACGTTTACCCAAAAGGTTACCAGTGGTATTGAGCAGAAAGCTAATGAGTTAAAAGATATTAAATTTGATGTCGTATGGGTTGTAGACACTACCAGAAGTATGGGTGTTTATATCAATAAAGCTCGCGAAGTGATGCGTGAGATTAGCCAAGAGATTGCGAAAAGCCCTGAGCTCAACGCTAAGGTAGCCTTTGGGGCGTGGGGTTATCGTGATTCAGCTGAAATTCAAGGTCTTGAATATGTGACCCATAATTTTACACCTACTTTACTGCCTGTTGAGCAATTTTTACAGGCCATGGAAGGGATCACTGAGACCACCGTGGATTCACGGGTTTTTGATGAAGATGTATTTTCAGGTGTCAATGATGCCATTTACAAGACACAATGGCGCGATAATGCAATTAGAATAATTATTTTGGTTGGTGATGCCCCAGGCCATGCTTTAGGGCACAAGTGGAATGTGTCTGGTCTTGGCGAAGAACAATTACGTGTGTTAGCCAATGATCGGCACATCACCTTTTTTGCACTGCATTTAAATCATCCCAAAGCAAAAAAATATAATAAGATCGCCAAACGTCAATTTAAGGCCCTGGCCCAAAATCCTGGCAATGCGAAGTCAATGTATTGGGCCATCACCGATGTAGATTTGGATGCCTTTGCCAAGTGTTCTAAGGATATTGCAGAAAGTGTCATCCTTTATGCAGGTGAGATCTTAAAAAAAGCGCAAGATGTGACACCTAAAGAAGGACCAAAAGAAGCACCTAAAGAAACAGCAGCTGTGCCTCAAGAAGAGGGTGGCGAAATGGCCGCTCTTGAAGGCCGCGATGAAGAGGACGGTCAAGATAATCCCACACGTGCCGATATTCGCAGGAGTCTGCAAGCTGCCTCGGTCACCTGGTTGGGTAATCAGACAAGTGTAGATGCTCCTAAGGATATTGAAGCCTATGTGGTCGATAAAGATCTCATTGAGCCCAGCCATCAGTCTTTAGAAGTGAGAATTTTGTTGACCAAAACGCAGCTAGATACCTTAGCCACCTTACTTAAAGAGGTCTTGGTAGCTGGAGCTACTAATATAGTCAGTGGCGAAGATTTCTTTACCTCCCTGCAAGCAGCCTCAGCAGTGGCGGCACGTGACCCCAATATGTTAGCCAATGCCAAGTCTCTGGGGGACTCAGGGCTGATCCCAGGCTTTTTACAAGGCCTACCCTATAAGAGTCAGCTCATGTCGATGAACAATGAACTTTGGGCCAGTTGGGGGCCTGATGAGCAGGATGCCTTTTTGAATAGCTTAGAGAGCAAGGTCAAGGCCTACACAAGCTACCACGATGACTCTGCTAGGTGGATTGCCTTAAATGAAGGCGATGATCCTGCTGACTATGTGGCACCGATTCCTTTGGAGTTAATGCCGTGAGTCTAGCCGTAGCGGCTTGTGCCTTAACTGTTGAGCGCGTTAAAAATGGGGCAAGCTTTACTCTCATTGTCCCAAGGCTCGAAGTACATTTTCAAGAAACACTCGCCGTAGTCGGCAGTAGTGGTTGCGGCAAGTCCACCTTGCTCGACATGTTAGCCTTAATTTTGCGCCCCCAAGAGGCGACAAATTTTTGTCTCTATCCCCAAGGCCAAGCTGAAGATATCTTAACCTGTTCGCAAAAGCGCTTAGCCCAACTTAGGGGGCAATATATCGGTTATGTCTTGCAAGCTGGCGGGTTATTTTCCTTCTTAAGTGTGCGGGATAATATTATGTTGCCAGGGCGCCTTTTGGGTCTGCCTGAACAACAACTTGAGCAACAGCTACTTTGGTTGGTACAAAACCTAGGGATTGCCGAACAACTTGAGAAAAAACCCCAGCATCTGTCTGGCGGTCAAAGGCAGCGTGTAGCCATTGCGCGGGCTTTAATTCACAAACCACGTTTGGTGTTAGCTGATGAGCCAACGGCAGCTGTAGATCAAGCATCAGCTGCGGATATCTGTGCAGTATTTAAAAGTATGGTACAAGATGTGGGCGCAGCACTTGTCATTGTCAGCCATGATCAACCTTTAATGCATAGGATTGCTGATCACATAGTGACCTTTCGTCTTGAAAAAAGAGGGCAGAATGCAGTGCACTCCTGCTTAGTGGCTGGAGGTGAGGTATGAGTGGCACACGGTCCTGTGTCATCGCCAAATTATCCTGCCAGGATGTGCAACACGAATGGCGCATGAGTTTGTGTATGATCTTGGCTGTCCTTGCAATAGCCACACCCCTCTTGCTTTTTTTTGGGCTCAAGGCAGGAGTTGTGAATACTTTACGGGAGAGGCTTTTGGCCAATCCTGTAACCCTTGAAATCCTACCTATAGCTGAAAAACGTTTAGATGCTGCGTGGTTTGAGCATGCCCGCAAAGATGCCAGAGTAGCCTTTGTGGTACCCCATACACGGAGACTTGCGGCCCAAGCAGAATTTGCGGGAACATCTTATGCGCGAGGGATACTCCTTGATTTGGCTCCAACACTCGCAGGCGATGTATTGCTAGAGCGTTATGAAATGCCTAAGCTTGAGCGGGGTGAGTGCATCTTAGCAGATTCTGCGCAACGTCGCATAGGTGTCAAGGCAGGCTCTGAGATTATTTGTCGGGTCACGCGTGATCGGGGAACTGTCAAGGCTGAACGGAAGTTTAAAGTTAAAGGTGTGTTACCTGCACGTGCGGGCACAAGAGCTGTCGTTTACCTGCGCCTAGAAGATCTCGAACAGATTGAAGCTTTTAAAGATGGACGTTCGGTGCCAGAGCTTGGCTGGAGTGGCAGTGATCCCCTAGCTTATCCTGTTATCCCTAAAGCCTTGCTTGTCTTACCAACCCCTCTTGATGCCACTCGCGAGGCTTTGCTCACCCAAAATACAGGGTTTGCCAAATTAACACATCTAGATGCTCCCCCTGAGATCCTAGCTCCCTGGCTGCCACAAGCGGCTACAATCTACCAACTGCAAACTGTGGCTAACCAAGCAGATAGCCGGGATGTGCAAAGCTTAGCTGAACGCGTGCGTGGTTATGACGCACTAGTAATCCCCTATAACCCTGCCTTACGCCTCAAATTTCCCAATGGCCAAATAGCCCAAGTGGCCGCTTGTACTGCTCTAAAGCGCAATTATCAAAATCTAGTCACAAGTGAAGAGGAGACTATATTTACTGCCCAACATTTGCCAGCTCATATCTATGTATCTCAAGAGCTAGCTGCCACTTGGTCTACAGCGCTCATTGATGTGGAGGCATATGTTGAAGGTAAAGAACATATAAGTGTACGCTTTCCCATCAAGCTCACTCCAAACCCTAGCCTAAAACAAGATCAAGTGTTGTGTCCGTTAAGTCTTCTAGGCCAGTTAAGTCTTTTGGCAGATAGGCCTCTTAAGTGTGGACATGTAGCATATGGGGAGCAGGCCTTGGTGTTAGGCAGGCGCGGCTATACTGGTTTTCGCATGTATGCGCAAAACCTTGAACTTGTGAAACCCTTACAACAGGATTTAGAAGCTCAAGGCATTACCGTGCACACCCGGGCTGATCGCATTGAAGAGGTCTTAGCCCTTGATCATTACTTAGATATTTTGTTTTGGGTCATTGCCACGGCTTCGCTTTTAGGCGGCATTGGCTGCTTAATCAGTAATGTCTATGCCAATGTGGAACGGAAACGGCGTGAATTGGCTGTGTTGCGCTTACTTGGTGTGCATGGGTCGAGTCTGTGTCTCTTTCCACTAGTCCAGGCACTCTTGTTAACCTTAGGTGGCTTAAGTATCAGTTTTGTCCTCTTTCATGCCCTGGCCTTTGCTATTAATAGCTTTTTTCAAGCCCAACTGGCACCTGGAGAGAGTTTTTGTTGTCTAAGTCTAGGTCAACACTTAATAGCAGTGGGCTTAGCTTTTATCTTGGCGCTGTTAACAGGACTTGCCGCCTCTGTGCGCATGTTAAAAATTGAACCCGCTGACTCGTTGCGGGATGAATAAGGTATCTTGATGCGTCTCTTGCTTTTAGTGGCCCTGCTAGTAATGTTTAGCCTCAATACAGCTTGGGCTAAACCCCACTTAGACCCTGCTTTGGTCTTGCCAGGCCCTGATAATGTGAGTTTTAAATTTCGCCCTATTCCTGTGCAAGGTGGTGTAGGCTACTTTGGCGGACAGAAGTTTAAGATGGGCAAAGATTCAGGTAGCTTTAGAACACCACCGACCGATATTGCTGTTAGTGGGAATTTTATCCATAAAGACCAAAGATGCTACTATCTTGGTGAATGTGAGGTGACTGTTGGCCAATATCTAGCCGTCATGGGCGATAAAGCCAATCCTAATGTCAAAGGTCAGGCACCTGATCTACCTGTAACCAATGTATCATATTTAGATGTTTTACAGTTTATAGATACCTATAATAAATGGCTCTATGCCAATGCTATGCCTAAATTGCCGCAGGTGAGGAGTTGTCCAGCCTTTGTACGGTTGCCAACTGAAGAGGAGTGGGAATTTGCTGCTCGCGGGGGCAATATGGTGGATCGCTTGAGTTTTGATGCTGACACTCCCTATGGTGATGATGATCTAACAGAGTATGAATGGTTTTCTGGACCCACATCTTCACATAATAAGCTGCAAAAGGTTGGCAAACTGAAGCCGAATCCTTTGGGTTTATATGACATGCTTGGCAATGTGCAAGAGATGACGAGTGCCCTATATCGTGTGGAATATTATCAGGGACGCTCTGGAGGCTTTGTCGCCCGTGGTGGGCATTATTTGACTAAAGAAGATGAGATCATATCGTTTAAACGGAACGAAGAACCTCTCTATCTGGGGACTGTGGAAAAGGGCATGCGTCCCAATAGTAAAGCCACATTGGGCTTTAGATTAGCCCTCTCAGCCCCCATTTTGACAGATCGGAAGCTCATTCAAGCCATGAAGGAGGCCTGGCCAGACTATAATCGGGGGGTTGGGAGCGAGCTACCCCGGGCTATTTCTGTTGCAGCTGTGGGCAAACAAGAGAATGCTTCGGTTACTGATGCGCTAAATCGCTTACAAATTATCAAAGAAGCTCTTGATAGTTCAGGTATAGGGGCCAAGTTTAATCCTGAATTTGCTTTGATCCACGATGCGCTACTGCAGATGACTAAGATCCGTAAAAAAGCTGATGAGGATTCGGCCAAGGTGTGGGTGAAAATTGCTGGCGAACGTGGCTTGTTTTTACGGCAGAATCTGCAGCGGTTGAAAATTTTCCAAAAAATGCGTGAAGAGACTAGGCGGCCACAGGTGGAGCAGCGCATTGAAGAAACCAACTATAATGTGGATTTAGGTTTTCAAAATTATGGCGAAATTATGACAGAACTTGGCAAGCTGCCTAAAGAATTTGTCTTACAAGGGTTTATGGCCTCTACTGCCAGGTTAGCCAGCTTAAGAGCTAAAGAAGAAGAGCGCCTTAAGAATTTACAGGCCAAAGAAGCCATTGAGATTGCCGAAAGACGCATTAAAGATTTAACTGACCAACAAAAATGTCTTGAGATTACGCGCCAACATTATCTACATTATGAACACGATAAACGGTTTTCAAAAGATGCTTGGAAAAAAGATTATGAGACGCAGTAGTATTGCATTGCTATAAAAAGAGACATATTTAGAGTCAAGCTGCTATCTTTGGGAATCTGGTCGTATTATCAAGAGACTGTTTTTGAAATGCGACACTCAAGGAAACTTGTCTTAGAATTTAGGCTATAGAATAGAAGGACGTGTTATGAACAAAATTTGGAACATAGTGCTTGTGTTGTGCTTGTCTTGTGCCTTGGTTGGTTGCGCCAATATTAAAGATGATTCTACGCGCACTAAAACTGAAGGTACATTACTTGGTGCTGGCCTTGGCGCAGGCTTAGGCGCCTTAGTTGGCGGCTTAACCGGAGGCGGACGTGGTGCCTTAGTTGGCGCTAGTATCGGGGCAGCTGCTGGTGGTTTAGGCGGCTATGCCCTTGGCACACATGTGGCGAATAAAAAAGCTGAATATGCCTCCCAAGAAGATTGGCTCGATGATTGTATTGTGCATGCAGAACAATTTAATGCTGAAGTGCATAATTATAATGCCAAACTGGGGCATGACATTCAGGTTTTAGATCGCCAGTCTAAGGCTTTGCTTGCGCAGTACCAGCGGCGTCAAATTGATCGCAAGCAGTTGCGGGCTGAATACAATCGCGTCCAAAAAAGCTATACCGATTCCAAGAAGGTCTTGTCGCAGCTTGAATATGAACGCACCCAACAACAACAGGTGGCACGCCAGGCTCGCCGCTCAGGCGACACACGACGTGCGCAGAAATTGGATGCTGAAATCGCCAAATTGGATCGCCAAATTAAGAAAACGCGCGAGTATAACAATCAACTGGCGAATATTTCAGTTCGTATGGCTGTGTAGGAGCAAAGATGCGCATAGTTAGTATGACCTTGGTGCTCATGAGCGCTTTGATGTTGGCAGGCTGCATGGGGGCAGACACCAGTGATCCCCGCAAGGGAGGACTTTTCGGTTATAGCCCCAAAAATTATGAAGCACGCTTACAAGAGCGCCGTAACTACTTAGGTGAAATTGATGCCGATACCAGACAGGCAGAAGAGCAAACAGCCTACTTAGAAAGTAGTAAACGCGCTAAAGAAGCCCGCGTGGCTGCCCAGCGCAAGCAGTTAGCAGCTATGGATCGGGAGATTCGAGGCTTGCGGGGCAAACTACAGCGAGCTAAGGCCAATCCGCACGCTAATGCCTCCAGAGTGCGGGAACTTGAAGCCCGCAGTAGGGCTTTGCAAGCGCGGGCGCAACATTTAGAACAAGCTGAAATAGCCGATAAAGAGCGGCAAATTCGCGAAATGCGCAAGCAGCTAGCTGATCTTGAGGCTGAGGCTGATGCCTTGAGTAGGATGTAGTTAGTGTGGAGGAATGATGCTGCCACAAAGCTGTTTAGGCTTCGTCTTGGGGATGTGTTGCTTGCTTTTACCTGAACTTGCGTGGTCATCTTGGGATATGTCGAAGGTGCCCATGCAAGAAATTACCAAAATTATGCGGCAAAAGGGCTTTTTTATAGATGGCTCTATGGATGTTGCAGCATATCTGGGTGAGGCAAAGACTTTGGCTGATTTGCAGGCGTTTTTACGTGAATTAGACCCTTATTGTAGCTATACAACACAGTCTGAACTCGCTTGGATTAAAGATCTCAACCAGGATAAAACCTTAGGTATCGGCATGGAAATCTTTCGTGACCGACAGGAGCGTGTCAGGTGTGTGCCCTATCCGAATTCGGTTGCGGAAGAATATGGCGTGCGCTATGGGGATGAGTTGCAGATAGTCAATGACCTAGAGGTCTGGACTATGGATGTGCCAAGTTTAGCCAGTCACATCTGTGGCCCTAGGGCTAGTAGTGTTGTTTTGAAGGTGCAAAGTGAGGGGGCAGCACCGCGCTGGGTGACTTTACCTTGTACGAAACTTGCGCCTAGCAAGACTGTCTATTGTGATGTGCGGAAGAAGCGGGCAACCATTCGCATCTTCCGTTTTGGCCCCAACACGCCCAAGGAATTAAGTGCCTGCCTGCATGATTTACACGGCATCCAAGATGTGGTGATTGATCTTAGCGGCAATACTGGGGGCAATTTGGCTGCAGCGCTTGAATGCCTGCAATTCTTTTTACCCAAGGGCAGCATCATTCTACGTGAAGAAACAAAGGCTGGTGTGCAAACACGCCATGCACGTCAAGATGGCAGATGGTTAAATCTTCATCTTTCTCTGTGGCAGGATCGCTATACAGCCAGTGCGGCAGAATTGTTTATTGTCAATTTACATGCTGCTAGAAATATACCCGTATATGGTGAACGTACGGCTGGGAAAGCGTGTGTGCAGGAGATCTTTAAACTTAGTGATGGTAGCATCCTCAAATTGACCATTGCAAAACTTTTATATCCTAAAAGTAATGGCGATTGGGAACAGCGTGGGCTTGATCCTACTTCGTCTAGTTATTCGAGGTAATACGCATGAGGCAGACATGTTCTCTTTTGGGAATACTCGCTGTGCTGCTACTTTTATGTATCAGCACAAATAGCCACGCGGCCACTTTTGAACTCACAGTGGAAGGTAAAGGACAAGCACACGCTGCAAGCACTGCCCGTATCCAGGCTTTACGCCAATGTGTGGCATTATGGCTCACGCCTGATGAGATCAAAGGTGCAGCCGTTGACATTCACAAGAATGTTTTTAAACGGAGCCAAGAGTTGACAGAAGTAGAGGTGCTACATGTTGATAAGAGTAGCCAAGGCGTAAAGGTGCAGTTTAAAATTACAGTGAAGGATGCCGAAGTCTTGGCCTCGCTCAAGAAGATTAAAGGTTTAGAGCAGGCCTTAGCGCAAAAGAAGACCCCAGCAGAAGCCCCCAAGCCTGTAGCAGAACCAGCGCCAAAGCCTGCCCAGAAAACGCTTTCGCAAGCAGAATTGCTCAAGCTCTTTGCTGATCCCAAAGCCGAAGACAAGATTGCAGAGCTTTTGCAGCAAGGTGATCTTGCCAAAACAACAGTTACCTTAGATAAAGTAGGTGCATGCCCCGCCTTATATGCCTATTTAGTCAAGGCTAAGGCGCCAAGTGTAGCGCAAGTTAAGGCATTTCTCGCAGCTGGGGCTGATGCATCTTGGGTAAGTCAACAAGGTACGCATTCCATAGTCGAAGCAGCTTTTAAGGTTCCCAATAGCGAAGTTTGGCGCACTATTTTGGCGGCCAAACCTGATCTTGCCAAATTACAGGCGGCACATATCTGGCCTGTAGTTGCCAAAGTTCTTTTTGCATCTAATGAGCGTGCAGAGCTTTTAGGACAATTGTTGGCCCAAGGCTTAGACGCCAATATTTGTGATGAGCGCGGCCTGTCCTTGTTAAATGTGGCCATTAAACTTAGGTCGCCAGAGCTTGTACATATCTTATTGCAGCATCAAGCAGCTACCAATAAGGTCGATGGTTTGGGAGCAACTCCTTTAAGCACAGCCATAAACTATCAAGCACCCTTAGAGCTCATTGAGCTTTTGCTGAAATCAGCAGCTGATCCCAATCAAGTTGGAAAAAGTGGGCAGACACCCCTCCATCTTGCAGTTTTAGCCAAACGCGAAGATCTTGTGCAACTGCTCTTAGATTTTAAGGCTAAGATAGATGTGCAGGATGAGACAGGTCTAACTCCCTTGATTTTGGCAAGTAGCGCAGGGGATGCAGCTATAGTTAAATTATTATTGGATCACGGAGCAAATCCCAATTTAGCTGCCAAAAATGGCTATGCACCATTGACCTATGCTGTTAGTTTGCAGCATATTGAGATTATTAAATTGTTGCGAGCTAAAGGTGCCGACAGTACAGCGCCCATTAATTTTGCCGGGCAGAGCTTAAGTTTAGAAGAATTTGCCAAGGGTTTGGGCTTGCAAGAGGTGCAAGACGCCTTGAAATAAGTGATATTTTTTATCGAAAGAGCTGTTACAAAATTGTGCCAGCGCCAGAAATCAAGTCGTTTTTTTTTAGAGTACACAAAAATTGATAAATTGATGTTTGAGCAATTGGGCAACAATACTTGTAGTTTATAATTTGTCGTTTTTATGCTTAAA
>JAFTDU010000011.1 GCA_017454005.1 Desulfovibrionaceae bacterium
CATTAATTTTTATACTTATCAAGATACAAGGAATGATACATAATGAGAGTATTCATTATATTAGCTATATTAGTAATTTTATTTCCAGCTTTGTTAAAAGTTGGTTTATATATACTTTTATTTTTACTTGCTTTATCTATTATCTTATATTTCGTGTTAAAAAAATATTGGGAATCATTTCCTCAAATCTATTTTAATCTACTTCACAAGCAGAATCAACAAAATATGGAAGACGTCTTTAATCACCAGATAAATCCAAACCAATATAGCCAATATCAGAACAGAGCTGAGCCTGAAGGTGATGTGATCGACGTCAAAGCAGAACGTAGATAAATATACATCTCTTTAATCATATCTGTAAATTAAAATAGCCTCGATTTACGAGGCTATTTTAAACTTGAGCATGCAAGCAGTATATAAAAAAATCATACTTAGTATAATCATGATTCTATCGACATCAAAATACATAATCATAAGATAATGATTGCGACACAAAATAGTTTAATACTCTCTTTGATAAATAATGATATGCTCAACCAACAGAAATTCTTATAAATTGCAAGTTACATCTGCCAATTGCGAGGAGCACTACCCATGCCCAATACAACGCATTCCTTTCAAGAAGTGAACGAAAGTTACACCATGAAAGAGGCTATCAAGGAAGCCAAACGCTGTTTACATTGCAAAACGCCCCAATGTCGTACTGGATGCCCCATCGCTAATGAGATCCCAGCATGGATCCATGAATTATCCCTTGGCAATCTCGGCAATGCCATCCAAATCATCAATACGCGCAGCAATCTTCCAGCTGTGTGTGGGCGTGTCTGTGCACATGAACGCCAATGTGAAGGCCATTGCATTCTCGGTAAAAAAGGCCAAGCCATTAATATTGGTAAATTGGAACGCTTTGTAGCCGACTTTGATGCGAATATGCAGCTCAACCGTGAAGGCCTCAAACAGAAAAATCGCGGTCGCATTGCGGTTATCGGTTCTGGGCCTGCCGGCTTAACCATTGCAGGTGATATGGCAAGACAGGGCTTTCAAATTGAAATTTTTGAGATGGAGCCCGAACCAGGCGGCATGCTCATGTTTGGCATCCCGGAATATCGTCTTCCTAAAGAAGTGGTGCGCCATGAAATTGACCGCATCAGAGCCTTAGGTGTAGTCATCCACTGCAATGTGACCATTGGCAAAGCCTTAACCATTGATGACCTCTTTGATCAAGGTTTTGACGCTATTTTCATGGGCACTGGTACCGGCAAACCCCGCAAACTTGATATCCCTGGTAAAGACCTCCCAGGCGTCGAACAAGCCATTTACTTTTTGCGTCTTGCCAGCCTCTATAATGAAAACAACTTAAAACGCGACGAAGTCCCAGTGGCCCAAGGTCAGCGTGTATATGTTGTTGGCTGTGGCAACACAGCTATGGATGCAGCTCGTACTGCCATCCGTATGGGGGCCAGCGAGGTGCATATTGTCTACCATAAAACCATCAATGACATGAGTGCACTCCGTGTTGAATATGATGAAGCTGTGCATGAAGGTGTGCAATTCCACTGGTTAAGCTCCATTAAAGCCATTCATGGCACAACTCATGTGGAAGCTATCGATTTAGACACAGAAAATACAACGAGTACACTACCTGCTGATGTCGTGATTATGGCTGTGGGACAAGTACCGGCAAGTCGCATTGTCTCTACAGCCAAAGGTATTGAAGTCGACGACAGAGGGTATGTTATTGTACGCGATATGCCATTTGGCATGACAACGCGCAAAGGACTCTTTGCTGGCGGCGATGTGGTGCGCCATCCGGCAACAGTTGTACATGCCATGCAAAATGCCAAAGCAGTTGCCGAAGGGATCATCCGCTATGTGGATGCCATTAAATTATTAGAAGCCATCGCCTAAAGTAAGTTTGGCACTCAAGAAGATACTTAAACCTTGCAAGGAGACCTTATGGCTAACCCAATTGTGTTAATTGAAACTACAGCGGGTGATATTTTAGTGGAACTGGACAGCGAAAAAGCGCCGAAAACAGTTGCGAATTTTTTAAGCTATGTTGACTCTGGCTTTTATGCCAATACCATCTTTCACCGTGTAATTAAAAACTTCATGATTCAAGGTGGTGGATTAGATGCCAGAATGAACGAAAAAATTACCAATGAGCCAATTGAAAATGAAGCCACTAATGGCCTCAAAAATAAACGTGGCACCATTGCCATGGCCCGCACGACCGATCCCCATAGTGCTACAGCCCAATTCTTCATTAATTTAGTCGATAATGATTTTCTCGATCACACGGCACCTACGCGGGACGGTTGGGGCTATTGTGTTTTTGGCACAGTCACAGATGGTCTGGATGTGGTTGATAAGATTGGCAAGTCCAAGACTAAATCTCAAGATCATTATGATGACGTGCCTGTTGAAATGGTCTTAATTACCAATATCAGCAGATTTGCCTAAAATTTTAGTACACTTTTTATACAAATAGATTATGCTTCTCGTGCGTCTTTAGTCTACGCAAAAAAAGCATACAGAACAGTGTTCTTAGTTCTCTAAGCACTGTGGATTCTTGAGGTGTATATGAAAAAATATCTTGCTGAACTTGTCGGGACATTCTGGCTTGTTCTTGGCGGCTGTGGCAGCGCTGTATTAGCCGCAGCATTTCCTAATGTGGGCATTGGTTTATTGGGCGTGTCCCTGGCCTTTGGTCTCACTGTTTTGACTATGGCGTATGCTATAGGGCATATTTCTGGCTGTCACTTAAATCCTGCTGTCTCTGTGGGACTCTGTGCTGGGGGCCGGTTTTCAAGTAAGGATCTTGTGCCCTACATCATTGCCCAGTGCATTGGTGCCATTTTAGCTGGTGCTGTGCTCTATTGCATTGCATCTGGCAAGGCAGGCTTTGATCTTAGTGCTGGTTTTGCGTCTAACGGCTATGGTGAACATTCACCTGGCGGCTATTCGCTCCTTGCAGGCTTTGTCTGTGAAGTCGTGATGACTGCCATCTTCCTCTTTGTCATCATGGGCGCTACAGATGCCAAAGCTCCTGCTGGTTTTGCGCCTATCGCCATTGGCCTGTGCTTAACCTTGATCCACTTAGTCAGTATCCCTGTGACCAACACCTCTGTAAATCCTGCGCGTAGCTTAGGCGTGGCACTCTTCTGCGGTGGTTGGGCCCTAAAGCAACTGTGGCTCTTCTGGGTTGCCCCCATTCTTGGCGGCATTATTGGAGCCCTTGTCTATAAATGTGTGGGACCAAAGCAAGAAGCAGAATAGATCTTCTTAATTTACACGTACCTCCACCCCTTTGGGGTGGAGGTTATCTTAGATATTTTTTTAAGATTAGAAAAAAGTCAAAGTATATACCTCATATTGTCACAAGAACCCCAAACAAAAATATTCTGCAATAAACATAAAGATTCAAGAAAAACATAACTAGTATTTAGGGGTTACATAATTCACGCACTTCATGACAAATGTAAGCATAATTATAGGATATCATGGTTTATGAACTACCACAGGCAAGTGTGGTAGTTCATAAACTAACTCGAAAAAAGTGTTCCTGCTACAAAATATGCAAACTCTTAGCCCACTCAGCTAAATCCGCAGTCTCCCACGTCCCATTTAAGATTTTGCCTTCCACAAAGCGTGCCTTAGGCGCACTTTGCTGCAAGTCAGCTTTGGCCTTGCCAAAACCACTCCCGCCAGACGTGGCAAACAACACAATGGTTTTACCACTAAAATCATAATGTTCTAAAAAGGTATGCACAATTTTGGGTGCCACATACCACCAAATGGGAAAGCCTAAAAAGATGATCTCATGGGCGGCGACTGGAGCGTTGGTATCTGCTAATTCGGGCCTAGCAGAGGGATCATGCATCTCAAGGGATGTGCGCGACTCTTTATCCTGCCAATCTAAATCCTTGGCCGTGTACGCGACACGCGGCTTGATCTCATAACTCTCAGCGCCTAAGGCTGTAGCTAATTTTGTTGCGACCTTAGCAGTTACACCACTAGCCGAAAAATATGCTACCAAGATTTTACTCATCTCTTATACCTCCACAACATATTCTAAGTCACAAGCGTGATACGGCATATTGTAAATATCGTCCAAAATGCTCTTTTTATTAGCTTGATCGTGCTGCCAAGTAGCTGCAGGTTTTCTGATGTAAGCTCTCGACTATGTAAAACTCATGTGTTCTTTACTTACAATGTGATACTTGAGCTTGCTAGAGCATTTTTCTCGCATGTATGCTGATACCGTGTAAAAATTGAGACTTGATTTAAATCTCTAAAACTCTCTAATCCTTTAGCACTTACTTTTAGTATAATCATAAGAAGACAGTATCATAAAAATATGAAGTTTTTCTCACAAATCATCTTAAAATATAAAAAAATCCTCGATGATGTAACTTAAATACTTAAGTTTAATCATAGAGGATTTATTGCAATAGTATAGTAAAACAATGTTTAGCTAGTTATCGAACTTAACCTTATATCTTTTAGCTAAACGGCGTAAATTAGCTGATAAAAAGACATCTTCAGCACTGTGAGAAGAGAGGACTTCCAATTCTTCTACTAAGGCATAATAATGTTCAACAAATTCTTTTTCGCTCGCTTTGAGCTTCTGAAATGCTTGTGGACGCTTTTGTAATTTGAGCAGAAGCGCATGATCTTCATAAGATTCGTAAATTTCTTTTATAATATACTTAATACGCCTACGTGGTAAATTGATATTGCTAGGCAGCATATTCTGGCGTCTTGCTGCCGCCATCGCAGCATCATGTCTATACTTTAAGGCGATATCTTCATATTCTTGCAAAACTTCAGCATTTTTGACAAGCTCTTCAAATTTACCACCTAAGATCAATTCGGATAAAGAATAACCCGTAATATCTCCTAGCTCTTCGACCAAACCTGTAACCTTTTCAATCTCTTCAGGATTCGCCTCATAATCACCGCGCAACATTTGATCAGCAAAGGCATCAATGGATACGCCTGATTTCCTCAGCATATCTTTATGCATCTTTAATAATTCTTTTAGAATTGCTTGAATGCGATTGAATTTGGCTTCGTCGCTTGTCTTTTTAGGATAATGAATGATCGAACCTTTGGAGTCAGCATTTTCCTTTTGAGAAGCGCCATCTAATTCTTCTACTTCTTCTGTTTTCGTGCTATCCTGCTTTTTTTGCTGATCCTTTAACTCATTCCGTCCATCAGCGAAATTAATTATTTTTGATTTCATAGTGCTCTTAATTCAGCAATCTCACCACATTTATATAAAAATGTGAAGGGTATGCTGCCTCCATATTTTATTCGACAAAATATCAAATACGTAGCCTTTAACAAATTTATATACAACAACTAGTAATATTCAATTGCGAAATAATATATATTTTTTAACACTTTGTTACTTCATACTCTTATATTAGTAAAAGTATTCTAGTTACTATAAAATAGATTAACATTATCTTGAAAATAAATTATATAGTTTAAATTCTTTTATAAAATAACATAAATAACTTACTAACAATACGGCTTACAA
>JAFTDU010000012.1 GCA_017454005.1 Desulfovibrionaceae bacterium
CTATTTTTTGTTGTTTATTAGAAAAATATAATTTATTAAACTTAGATCATATTTATATATCAAATTTTTCATAGTTCCTTGATAAAAAAAGGGTTTGCATTTTCGTGCAAACCCACTAAATTTTTTCTAAGTTCTCTCTTTAAATTGAAACAAAAGTATACTAATATATTCTTATAAAACTATTTACACAAAAATAAATTTATTACTTATTGATATAGTTGTATAGTTTAATATCTGTAACGGCAAGCATTAAAAAGAATCAATAATAAAATTAATGCAGGGGATAGGTAATCGCCCGTACATTGTCGCCTCTATAAATAGGAACAGCTAAGATTAAACCTTTTTTTTGCATTAAAATCAACTACACTTTGCCCACGATATACGTGACGGAGTTTTGGAAAATCGTGCACAGTAAACACTTTACCATATTGCAGAGCCGTCTGTACCAATAATACCGATTTTTATTTCTTTGGGTAAATCGGCTTCTCTGATTTTAAAAAAATGCTTCCATTGTTCGGTGCTGTATGGTGCCAAATATTCTGCTGCCAAATCTAATGACATAATTTCTCTTTCGAATTTCTGATCAGCCAACAACGAAAGATCTGCCACCTGTCTTGCTAGACTGCTTTCATGAGTTTTATTAAACAGATCATTCACCTTGTTACGTACAGGTATGATAACGATCAAGATGCATAAAAATAATAAAAGCATCTGTAGCACGATGCGCACAAGGCGTTTATTTTTATTATCGCTTTTGATCAAGCTCATATATACCTTTAATATGCCAGTTAATTTTATTCTGAATACTTCTCTCTCTTATAATCTCACCTTCACGACAATGAAGTTCGCCTTATTCTAAAATTTTGCCTTGTACTTCAAGGCTT
Source organism: Desulfovibrionaceae bacterium (assembly GCA_017454005.1). Lineage (GTDB taxonomy): Bacteria > Desulfobacterota > Desulfovibrionia > Desulfovibrionales > Desulfovibrionaceae > Desulfovibrio. The sequence continues at coordinate 885 of JAFTDU010000012.1, forward strand.
TAATTTTTCTTGCATGATGCCCCAAATACCTTGACTCAAAAGGATATTTGCGTATTTGCTCATTTGTTGCACAGGGATTTGCTTGCCATTCTCAACCCATTGCCGATAGAGACCTGCCCCTGCACTGTAAACAAAGGTGAGCAAGAGAGTCTGTTCAGTACGACTTAAGGCTTGAAACCAGGCTGCATCCTGCCAAGTCCGTGCAACAAGCTCTCGCAAAATCTTATTGCCGGTCTCTTGAAAAACTGAAGCACAGAAAATTCGTTCCGCAAGTGGCCCTTGTTCAGTCACAAAAGCATAAAAACTTTCACAAATTTCAGCCACCTGCTTGGGAACCTCGTAATTGCTGATGCGCTGCAAATAGTCTTGCATCAAGATTTCAAGTTTTTCCTGCAACAGCTGTTCAATAGAATCATAATGACTATAAAAGGTCTTGCGCAGGATTTGCGCTCGCTTACACAGTTCAGTGACCGTAATTTTGGCCAATTCTTTTTCCAACAAAAGTTGATAAAACGCTTGCTCAATGGATTGCAATGTCTTCTGCACGCGCAAATCTTTGTTTGTGGTACAATCTTGAGCAATCTGTTTCCTAAGCACCATTTTTTGACCTTCTGTCTTTTCCTTTTAAGCACTCATGCCCTATACTTCAATAACCATTGCAAACAAATTTTGGAGGTTTATTATATGTTGGTTGCTCTTGTTAACGGCAGTCCTAACAAAAATGGTTCCACGAGTTTAGCGCTTCAAGAAGTTGCCAAAACCCTGCAGGAAGCTGGTATTGCTACCGAAACCTTTTGGGTCGGCAACAAACCCTTGAGCGGCTGTCTTGGCTGCGGCAAGTGCGCCGAACTTGGTAAATGCGTGTTCAACGACTGTGTCAATGAATTTCGTGAATTGGCCAACAAATCTGATGGTTTTGTCTTTGGTTCGCCAACCCACTATGCGGCCCTCTCAGGACACATGAAATCCTTTATGGATCGGCTCTTTTTCTCGGAATTTCAAGGTAATCAAAACCGTGCCTTTCGTTTAAAACCGGCTGCAGGCATCACCATAGCTAGACGCTGCGGCGCAGCCACGGCTTTCTCACAATTGCTCAAGTATTTCACTATCCAAGAAATGTTTATTGTCTCCTCTAGATACTGGAACGAAGTTTTTGCACTTACGCCCAAGGATGTACCTGAGGATCATGAAGGCTTGATGAATATGCGCATCATCGGTCGCAATATGGCCTATTTACTCAAACTCAAAGCTGCAGGCACAGCTGCCAACATCCCCTTACCCGCCATCGAACCGCCTGTTTTTACCAATTTTACTCGTTAAAAAAAGCCTCCAACATTAACCACTATGTAGATTTCTGCACTGATCTAAATTATGCTCTTTTCTAAGAAAAGCTTAAAGACTTACAAGAGAGCTTATATGAAACTGCAAACACATATTTCTGTAAGTTTCATCACAATATTAGACTCATGTCATAGTGCAAAGAAATGCAGCGTCTGATTGGCAGAATGATTCCATGCAACTATGCTGTAAAAAAATTGACTCTCGAGCATATGCAGCACCACAGCAAGAAAAGTAACTAAGAGCAGCATGTTTGATTCTATTTAGTGATATGCAAGATCAGGCTCAGCAACATATGAATAATGTTATAATATTTTACATCAACGTATAATTGCTAGTGCAAACGCCCAATAACACTTCTAAGAGTTGTTAAAAGCTTTAAGCGATCAGTGTTCTTACCACCTATCTCACCGCTTGTTATTTTGTAAGGTGTCCTCTAATTAATCGCAACTATGCTTATCCTATAGATTTATTTATCGAAATATTATGACTTATAACTTTTCCTATCACGTTCCAACACGCATCTACTTTGGCGATCAAATTAGTCAGCAATTGGGGCAAGAGCTGAAAAAACACGGCCACAACGTCTTACTCATGTACGGTAGTGAGCGTCTAAAAACATTGTCCCTCTACCAGACAATTCTTGAGCAAACAAAAGAGCTCAACCTCTTTGAATTAGGCGGCGTCGAACCAAATCCTCGCCACAGCACTGTAAACAAAGCAGCAACCATATGTAAGGAAAAACACATTGACGTTATCTTAGCTGTGGGGGGCGGCAGCGTAGTCGATTGTGCCAAACTCACAAGCCCTGCTGCGTTTTACTCTGGCAATTGCTGGGATTTAGTCACAGGTAAAGCACCCATGGAACGCTTTTTGCCCATTGTGACCATCCCAACCATCTCTGGCACAGGCACAGATATGGATGCCTTTGGCATTGTGAGCAACCAAGATACCTTGGATAAATTGCCCTTTTTCCACCCCCAACTCTATCCCGTGGCTTCTTTCTTAGATCCCACCCAAACATTTACGGTCAGCAAGTTTCAAACTGCTTGCGGTGCCATAGATGCCTTTAGCCACTATCTTGAGGTGTACTTCATGCGTCCCAACCTCGATGCCCACTTGCGCTGCATCGAAGGTTTCATGAAGAGTATCTTAAAAGCCCTGCCCATTGTACTTGAACATCCCAATGACTACGAGAGTCGCGCCTCCATCATGTGGGCCTCATCTTGGGCCTTGTCTGGCTTCACCTTTGGCCCAACCAAGGGTACTCCCTTTATGTGCCATTGGATCGAAGATGAGATTTCAGCAAAATATGACATTACCCATGGCTTAGGCCTGGCCATTATTTTGCCCCACTATCTTGACTACTGCCTCAATGAGCAGAGCGCCCCACTCTATGCAGAATTGGGCACAAATGTTTTGGATCTCCCTCAAGACTGCTCCCCACAAGAAATTGGCAAGAAATGCATTCAAGCCCTGCAAACGCTCTTCTTCTCTACTTGCGGCTTGCCCAAACGTTTGCGTGACTGTGGCGTATCGAACACCGACAAATTCCCTGAGATGGCCCGCATTGCTTGCCGAAACTGCATGCATGGCTTCGTCGATCTCAACCAAGAAGATGTAATCAACATCCTTACTGCAAGTTTTTAAGGATCTACTATGCAAGATGTGATTGTGCTCATTGGCACAGGTTTTATTGGACAGGCTATTGCTAGACGCGTTGGTGCTGGTAAAAAACTTGTGCTTGCAGACCGTGTTAAAGACAATGCCATAGCAGCTGCTAATCTCTTTCAAGATGCGGGATTTTCCGTTGACTGGACAACAGTGGATATCGCAGAACGCGCCTCCATTGCCCAATTGGTCAATTTTGCTTGTGGACTCGGTTCCATCAAAGGTGTCATCAATGCCGCAGGTGTCTCACCCTCGCAAGCTTCTGTGGAGCAGATTCTTAAGGTCGACCTCTATGGCACAGCTGTGGTGATCGAAGAATTTGGCAAGGTCATAGCCGAGGGTGGCTCAGGCTTAATCATTTCTTCCCAGTCTGGTCATAGACTGCCTGCCCTGAGCCCTGAAGAAAATGCCAAGTTAGCCACGGCCCCCACAGAAGAATTGCTTCACTTGCCGTTTTTGCAAGGCCTAACAAACACACTATTAGCCTATCAATACTCCAAACGCGGCAATGTGCTGCGCGTAGCTGGCCAATGCAGCATGTGGAGTGAACGTGGTGCTCGCCTCAATGCCATTAGTCCTGGGATCATCATCACACCTCTAGCCCGGGATGAACTCAAAGGTCCAAGAGGTGAAGGTTATCGCAAGATGCTGGCACAATGTCCTTGTAAACGCGCCGGCACACCCGATGAAGTAGGTGACCTTGCCGCCTACTTGATGAGCGACAAAGCGCAATTTATCACTGGGAGTGATTTTCTCATTGACGGTGGCGCTACGGCGTCTTATTTTTATGGTAATTTACGTTACTTACAGCAAGGTAATAATAGTCTCTAACTGTAATGTGACTTTTTGTTGGGAAGGCGTGCGAGTAACATCGCACGCACCCATAGAAATCATGCACTTTAAGTAATCATGATATTTTGGATTTGGTATTCATTAGCCGCATATTCAATAGAAATGTAATGAGTACTCAGAGCATCCACTCATGCAGAGCAGCAAATTTGCCAAGATTTTATGCTTACAGACAGTGATTATACGTATAACTACTATGAGAATTAAATAAAGCACGCATACTATTTTCTTTAGCAAAGAATATTATAACTGTTGGCTATGCTGACGATGCCAACTACTTGTGAATTATGTTTTTGGCACGGTCTATCAATTAATATTCAATTATTAAGAATCTAATATATAATCTAATATATCTTAACTTCCCGCGATTTTCTAACTACCGCGAAAACTCTGACTTCGGCGCTATTTATTTTTTTGAGTTGATTATTTTTAGCAGC
>JAFTDU010000013.1 GCA_017454005.1 Desulfovibrionaceae bacterium
ACACAGCAAGCTTTACTTATAGCGGATCACTTGATTTTAAGAACTTGCAGGTAGAAGTAGAAGCAAGAGTTACCAAAGCAGGTTATCAATTTATATCACTTAAAGAAGCAAAGAACTAAACGCAAAAAGCAGCAAATAAAGAAGCCAAGAGTAGTGATCCATATAAAGCATATCAGGTAGAAATAAATGGCATGATGTGTGAAAATTGTGAGTCGCATGTCAAAAAAGCATTAGCAGAAATAGATCATGTAACAGATGTAAGCGCATCACATAAAACACACACAGCAAGCTTTACTTATAGCGGATCACTTGATTTTAAGAACTTACAAGCAGAAGTAGAAGCAAGAATTAACAAAGCAGGTTATCAATTTATCAAGCTTATAAAGGAGCATAAGATGGAAAAACGTCTGACTGTAGAAGGCATGAAATGCCCACATTGTGAAGCCCATGTCAAAGAAGCGTTAGAAAAAATTCCTGGCGTAACTCAAGCTGTAGCAGATCACACCCAAAATTTGGTCACAGTGACTATGAGCCAAGATGTAGCTGAAGATGTCTTAAAAGAGAGTGTAACGCAAGCAGGTTATATTTTTAAAGGTATCCAAGCTTAAGACAAACTCATTAAAAAAATAAGGGAGTACGTTATGTGCTCCCTTATTTTTTATCCAAGATCATCTATATTGCTTTTTTACTATATTAACATAATTTTATATATTTGCTTCAAGGCCTCCACGAATCAAGATATCTTTACCTTGAAAGACAATACCATAAATATAGATATTATTTGCTGCTATATTATGATCGAGTAATTCTGATATATAATCTTTTGTTTTAATTTGTTCTAACGCACTTTGACAAGTTTTTTCAAGATCATTTTTACTTTTTTGATCTAATGTCTTAAATTCGATGATAATACCATGATAATTAGCGCGTCTTGGAATCATCATGATATCATAACGTCCATAGCCGCTTTCACGGTTTGACTTAATTATATAATCTTCTTTTAAATCAACTATTAATCCTAAAACAAATCCGTGATAAAATTTCTCTGGTTCAGTTTCATTAATATCAAAAACACTGAATGTATTTTGAGTTACGTGCTTTAAATTAATATTCATGCTGTCCAAATCATCAGATAACAAGGCGTTTAAAAATTTTCTTTTGAAATTAATTGAATTTTTGAACCAATTTGTAATCAGTGTCTCAAACACTTCATAGATTTCATGGTTGGTGAGTGTTAGCTCATACTCTTTATTTTCTAGATTAAAATTAGTTGGCTTAAGATATCCTGCAGACATCAAAAGACTCCAAAGTGCAGCAGGTTCATCAAGTTGAGTGAAGATGATTTCTTCATTCATTTTGGTGATGATGGAGTCTCCTTGAATTAACTTACTTAATTCATCTTTTCTATCTTCGTCAGATTTGATAATAAGGTCACTAATCATTTTATTGGAAGTAGTATTTGCCCAATAAGATGTAAATTCTTGATTTTTAAGATAATTAAGAATTGACCATGGGTTATAGATTTCTTTACTTTTACCAAAGTTAAAACCATCATACCAATATTTTACTTTTTCTTTCTGCGTTAATTCGAATTCATCCATGGCTTGAAATACTTCTTGTTCAGTAAACCCAAAACAATCTGTATAAAAACGACTAGTTGTACCTACTACTTCAAGATTATTCATATCAGAAAATATTGATTCTTTGGCAACTCTGGTAATACCTGTGATGAGTCCACGTTCAAGATAAGGATTAGTTTTAAATGTTGAATTCATAAAACCACGCATGAAATTAACTAACTTATCCCAGTAGTTATGCAACCACGCCTCTTGCAGAGGTGTATCATATTCATCTAAAAGAATGATTGGTCTTATTTTATGTTGCATTGTTATAAATTTGCAAAGATAGTAAATGGCATCTTGGGCCGTACTATCTGGCATTGACAGACATACAGAAGTAAAGAGTTCTTTTTCTGCATCAGGAATAGCATTGATATCAATGTATGAGGCAAAGGATCCATAGATACTACTGATAGCTGCTTTGATTCTTGCAATTATATCGAAATAATTATCATTATTAAATTTGGCAAAAGATAAGAAGATAACAGAAATTGTTCCTTGAAGATTTCTAAATTTTTCATTGTTCCAGATTTCAAGTCCTTCAAAGAGGTCAGATCTTCCTGCAAATTCTGTAGAAAAGAAAGTCTTAACTGTGTCAAGCATGAGGGTTTTGCCAAATCTTCTAGGTCTTGTGATTAGAGTAACATCGATACCATTATTCCACCAATCTTGAATAAATTTAGTTTTATCGATATAAAAATAGTTATTTACACGCAATCTCTCAAAACTTTGAGTACCAGGTGTTAATGTTCTAGACATATTTACTATATATGTAAAAAATACTTAAGGAATATATTTTAAGATATAAAAATTTTTGAATTATGGATAATTTTAAGACTGTGTGCAGCTATTACGTTTCTCCAAAATGTTTGAACGTCGTTGTCTCAGAGCACTGGTTATCCTTATTCTTTTTCTAGTCAGCCATTCAAAAATATCGGCGAAATGTAATAAACTCAAATATAAGTGTCTTATCATAACGCATGATCATTATATTTATCTGTTTTGGACTAATTTTCTACATCGATTTGCGAAAAAAAAGATTAATTTCACACTTAATATCTGCCAATTTTTCTCTAAACCTGCATAAACAGTAATTAGGATGTGCTGTATTTGATGCACTCAATCTGATTAACTACATACATAATAGCAGAAATAACTGAGCATCCTTGTTGTGGCGTGTCTTGATGTGGGGGAAGTCAGATATAAATAAAAACGTAATACTTTTATTATATTTATATTCTAACTTAATTTTATATTATATAGAATTTTTTAATAATACCTCAAATTGATCAATTGGAACAGTAATGTTACAAAACTGTGCATTATGATAACTGTCCAAGACAACAGGCTTATTTCTAAATTCTACAAGTGGATGATATTTTAAATGTAGCATATCTTGTATGCCTGTTGTGTGATAAACTACATATGCACTACTAAAAAATTCCATAAAATCTGAACACTTTTTCTGTGTTAGAGTGAGAGCTGCGTTTGCACCATGCGCCATGACAGAATAATCAACATTAGTCATTAATGACAATTGTTTTGCAACAGAATATTCTTCAGGAACTATTATTTCAAAATCATAATTTTTTAATATCGCTTCAACTTCTTCAGAATTTACTATTAATCTACTCTTGATACGTTTGATATATTTGCGACTTGATCCAGGTAAGTGTTTAATTCTTTCAAGTATACAATGTCTCAATAATTTTAATATTTCTGTATGTTTGAATGTATAGAAATAGTTATAATTTGGACTAATGATCGCATTTTGAATTATATAATTTTTATCTGTATAGAATATTCTATCTTCTTTTATGGAAAATAGTTGAAAGATCTCGTTGATGAATTGACTATTATGAGTAATATACGGGCCTTGGTAACCCAATCGTTCTAAAACAATAACCTTTGGAAGACATTCAATAATCCAATGCCAGAAATTATTTGAATAAACATGATAGAGAGAAACTGCTTCATCGAGTGTGACAGTTTCTTGATCAATAAAATTATTAGCAAGGATTATCTTGAGATCTTTAAGTGATGGAGGAAATGTAAAAGACTCAGCAAAAACTTTAATAATCTCAGTTTTTTTAAAAATTGGTATTAAGAGCTGAGCTTTGTTTCCCATTGAAAAGCAGTTTTTAATCTTATAAAAATCAAGATGAAAATATGGATCAATAATTTTCTCTGATTTAAATGGATATATCTTAGCATATTCAGCAACGGGGAGAATAATATATTTTTTACCAGCTAATCCTATTTCTTGATATTGCATAAATATTCCATATTGATCTTTGAGATGGCAAGTAATGAAACTATTTTATTTAAATATCGTTTTTTAGGTTAATTTTATATTACGTTTAACCAAAATAGTTGGACGTCGTTAGAACTAAGACCAGGTTGTTCTTATCCTGTTTCGGGTTAGTCATTCAAAAATATCGGCGACATGTAATATTAGCTTGAATGTGTGTGAAACATGCACAAAATAACATCTGCAGCTATCTTGGCTTTAGGTATGAATTACGCGTTGTATCATATAGACAGTACGTGAACTTGCGCATTGTGCATTGTGCAAACGGTAAAAGAATATAAGAAAAGTTATGCAAATTTGAGTTAGGTGTGCAGCAGGTTGTTCAATATAAGATAGAGGCTAGCGTAAGCCCTTTGGCTGGCGCAGTCGGATAGGGCGAAAATTCGCGAGCCTTGGCAGCTAATACAGTCTTGATATCATCTGGTTGCAAGAGGTTGCGACCAACCCAGACAAGGAGACCTGTGAGATTTCTCACCATCTGTTTTAAAAAGCCATTGGCTGTGACCTCAAGACAGATTTCTGGGGTATGGGGTGGCAGGTAGGGGTTTAAAGGCAGGGGGTAGAGCTTAAGTGAGCTTATGTCGCGCACAGTTGTTTTTAAGTCTGTGCCGCGATTTTGCAGGCTTGCAAAATCTTGGCAGCCTAGAAAAAAGGGCAGGGCCGCCTCCATGGCTCTTAAGTCAAGAGGACCACATGCCCAGACAAAGGGATAGCGTTCTGGCGGCACAAAGCTTTGTTCAGGCCATAAGTGATAAATATAGGTCTTAGATCTAGCAGAAAACCTCGCATGAAACGATTGCGCAACTTGGGCAACTTTGACAACCCGAATATCTTGTGGGAGGAGGGCATTAAGGCCTCTTTGCCATGGACGGTTTATAAGTTCTCTTGGTACATCGATGTGGGCAATTTGGCCTAGGGCATGGACGCCAGCATCGGTTCTGCCAGCACCTGTCACTCTAAGGGCTGCACCTGTTAAACGCAAAAAGGCCCACTCAAGCCAACCTTGGATTGTGTCTGGAGGTTGTTTGGGGGCCTGAATTTGCCAACCATGATACGCACTGCCCTGATAACAGATCTGCAATTGTAAACGTTGTACAGGCAATTTACTAAAATCAACGCAGCTCATGGTGATTTTTAAAAGGTCTTCATCCGTGTTAATAATTCTGTTAATTTTGCAGTCACTGTGGGATTGGTATAACTTAAAATGTCGCCAGATTGTTTGGCAGTCATGCCACGCAAAATTTGACAAGCGGTACGTGCTTCCATTTTTTCCAAGGCTTTGGCTGCTGTTTTGGGTTTCATATTGGCATACATGAGGATCAAAGCTTTGAGTTTTTTCGCCTCAAGGCCGTGGGCCTCATCAAGCATGCGTTGCATTTTGGCTTCAGTATCTTGCAATTCTTTGAGTCGTTCATCCAATTGTTTTTTTAAGATCAACATATCTTGTTGTTGGCGAGCAATTTCTTGGGCCTCAGTGGTCATTTCTATGGATGAACGGGTTCTGGGTTGTTGCATGTCAGGGGTTGGCATGCGGTCAGTATTTAAGGGCGGAAGTGTTTGACCTTGGGTGTTACCTTTGGGGATATTATCAGGAATATCAGGTGCACCTGGAAGAGCTAAAGGCGCCTGTTGTTCAACTGGGGCAAAGTGGGACTCAGCAGGACCAGTTTTCGGTACAGGCATAGAGGCTGCAGCCTTAGCTGCTGTTACATTCCCTAAGGTCGGTACAGGCAACACATTGTTTTCCGCAACTTGGGTGATCTTGGGTAGTGGTTCCCCTGGTTTGGCAATGGGTGCTGGGAGGGGTTTAGGGAGACGTAAATTGCTGCGTCCAAGTAAGGCTTGTTCTGTTTCTAGATCAATTTGTTGAATGGAAGGTGGGGCTGAAGCTTGCAGAGCTTGGGGTTTAGGTGTGTTTACATGGTGTTTAGGTTTAATACTTTGGGCAAGCTTAGCTGCAGCTACACCTTGGGGCATCTCTGGTAAGGGCGCATTTAAAGGTGTCTGGGTAGGTGTTTCTGGTCTTGGCGCTTGAGCCACAAGATTAGGTGTAGTCTCATTATTGACAGTTTGTCTGACAAGGTTTTGTGTATCTTGCTCTGTAGGCTCAGATATCGTTACAGGCTGCTCTGTTTTTTCGGTAAATGCTGAAAAGGGCGTATCCAGCAAAATCATCGTGAAGATGCTTAATTTGATAAAACAAAGTAATGCCAGCCAGCGGAATAGACTAGCAAGCTGGAGCTTTTTTGTAACGGATCGTGGCGATTTCGTCATTAAAATGTTGCTCCTTTAACTTTTCCTCATGGATCCAAGTCGCGTGTTGACGTTCTTTGAGCTTGACGAGCATTTTTTTATCAATGGCTCGCAGCGTTAAGAGTTTTTGAGCTTCTTTACGAACTTCTTCGGCAATTTTAAGTTGCATCAATGCTGCTTCTAAATCGTCTTGTAAGCCACGGATGTAATTATCATTGACCCAAAATTCGGCTGCACTCATTAAAGGATTTGCTTGGGACTTCTGCACTGCCTCTTCTAATTTGTCTTGAATGGTTGTGACATGACTTTGGGCTTGGTCTACGCGGGCCTTGGCATTGGCAAAGCTGATTTTCGCTTCTTCCTCGAGCTGTTCGCGGTAATCCAAAATCTTTTGCATGCGAAACTGAAAGCTCATGGTAACCTGCTGCTTTTTTGACATAAGGTAGAAATAAATTGTTATTTGCAAAACCCTTGCCAAAATTTGCTGCAAATTAACTGCGCCAGAGTTTGGTGATCAGCTCTTCAAAGGCGAAAGCATGGTTTAAGGGGCCTGCCCCTTTCCCAGGATTGTAGCTGTCTTTTAAGGCAAAGGTCAAAAAGGTTTGCGCCTTTGCAAGGGCAGCTTTAACAGAATCTCCCAGGGCTAAACAGGTCGCAAGTACGGCTGAAAAGGAGCAACCTGTGCCATGGTTATTATTACAGATTAGGCGCGGGATGCTAAATGGTTGGGGCTCAGCATTATGGGTAAAGAGATAATCTGTGACAAGGGGGCCTGTTAAGTGACCACCCTTGATAATCACAGCGCCGCGTACAGATTCTAGGAGACATTTTCCCGCCTCAAAGATTGAGGCTTCATCACTGATGGGGATGCCTGTTAAAAGGGTTGTTTCAGGAATATTGGGGGTTAAGACATCGCAGCGTGGCAAAAGTTCGGCTTTAAGACACTCTACAGCACTATCTTGTAAGAGCTGCGCCCCACTTTGACTTACAGCCACAGGATCCACAACCAGGGGAAAGGTCGTATCAGCTAAGAACTGACTTACCACATGAATGATTTCAGCCGAAAAGAGCATCCCTGTCTTAGCACTTGCTAAAGGGAAGCCTTCTTTTATAGTTTGCAGTTGGAGCAGAACAAATTCAGGAGATGCTGGGAAAATGCCCGCAACCCGGGCCCCATTTTGGGCTGTGAGTGCTGTGACTACAGCTAGTCCATAGCCACCTAAGGCTTGAATGGTTTTAAGATCAGCTTGCATGCCAGCGCCAGCCCCTGAATCGGCGCCGGCAATGGTTAAAACATTGGGGTGGGCAAACATTTTTGCTCCAAGTATTAGCATTATTTGCATGGGCCCTAATATAAAGCTCATGCAGTGATTTAGAAGGTGATCGTTATGGAAATTGTAGCTGTATCCACAAGTAAGCGCAAAGGGGAGAAAAAAGTTAACCAAGCTTCCGCGCTCTTAAAAGCAAATTATGGTATCGAAGGCGATGTGCATGCAGATGGTACACATCGGCAATTAAGTTTGTTAGCTCTTGAATCCATTGAAAGCATGCGCAAGTTAGGGTGCGATGTCAATCCAGGAGATTTTGCCGAGAATCTGACAACGCGTGGTTTAACCTTACATACTTTGCCTGTGGGTACCCATTTATTAATTGGGGATAACATTGAATTAGAAGTCACCCAGATTGGTAAAGAATGTCATGCAGGGTGCGCCATTGCAAAGCAGGTGGGCAGCTGTGTGATGCCTAAAGAAGGGATCTTTTGTCGCATTTTGCAGGGCGGTGTTGTAAAACCTGGCGATAGTTTACGGGTCAAATCTGCTTTATAAGACCTCATAAATTCTGGCAAAGACATTATCGTAGACCAATTTAAAATAGGGTGATAGGGTGGGATCATCGCTCCCACTGATTAACAGGCGGATCATTAAAGAATTAAAGATCTGCGCATCAACGGCGATTTTTTCGCCAGTGACTTTATTGAAGAGAAAATGCACATTGCGGCGTTTACTTAAAAAATCCTGTTGGGCTTTGGGTGAAGCGTTAGGATTTTTTTGGAACCATTCTTCAATGTAGTTATGGTGGGTAATGCCGGTTTCTTCAAAGATACTTAAGGATGCCGCATCAATACTTGTGGTTGAGCCTTCAAGGCGTACTTCCCCTGAATCTAAGCGGTAGGATAAGCTTTGGGGCACGATTGAGAGCGCTCCACCTTCACCTTTTTGGGTTAAAAAATTCCAACTGCCGAAATTGCTGATCCAGAAGCCTAGTCTGAGCATTTCAAAGCTTGTGATGATAAAGATACGGTCTTTAGTTTGAATTAAGGGGGTTTCTGGGGAGCGCAAGCGGTTAACTAATGCTTGGGCATGTTCAGCATTTAAGCCTGCAAAGACTTGGCCGGCCACATTGCCTTTGAGGGCTGTGTAGCGGATAAGTTGTCTTGCAAAGCGGGGATTATTAGTCGCAAAGACGGCTGCAGGCAGATAGAGGGAGGGACCTGCGTGTTCTGCACCGTCACAGATGGTGGTGCGTCTAGCAAAATGGTGGGCTGCATACCCCCAATCCCACCAGAGCCAGAGCATGGCATGATCTGGTGTCATGTTTTGGGCACGTTTTAAGCAGTCCGCATGCCGGCGATTTATCATTGGCCCCTGACTCATGGCAGGAATCAGTTCCACAAAGGGCACAATGAGGATTAAGATGAGGGTTATACTGGTAATTAGACCTGCCCAGAGGCCACGTAACCTTTCGCGGATAATTTTTTGCACAAGCCAGTAGGTTGGCAGACTTAAGCCTAAGCCAATAATGGGTGCGCCAAACATGACCATGCGGCCACCAAGTTTGGTGCTAAGGATTGCAAGGGCTGCCAAGGGCAAGAGGAAGAGGGCTCCAGGTCGCATATAGATGACATAGATAAAGCCAACTAATCCTAAACAGGCTGCTTCTGGCCAAGGGTGAAAATAGGTTAGAAGTGTGGCAAAATTTAGGTCTTGCACTTCAACAATAGATTGGGCAACCGATGGATAGACTAAGGCTAAGCCTGTGGTTGAGGTTCTAATGTCGCCAGAAGTTTTAAGATAGCTATTGATATGATTTAGAATTGTTGTAGCAATGTCACCTCTAACCATAAGATATACTGTAGTTAGAAGAATGGCAGATAAAATGATTGGATGGGTTAAGAGGCGCAAGAGCTTACGTAAGATAGGCTGTTGCGAGAGGCTCAAGATAATTGCAAAAATGATCGCTGGCGCACCCAAGAGACTTGGCAGAGTATAGCAGAGGGAGCCTAAAAGGAGGATGCCTCGTCTATGCTTTGGGGCCATTACAAGCGCCATGAAGGCTAATAAGATGCAGTTATAGCGGATTAAGTAGGGAAAGACAGAATGCCAGGCTTGGGTCCAAAAGGCTAAGACTCCAGAAAGGGTTAGAAATATAAGCCAGGGCCAGGCTAGGGGATTGCCATGAGTCTGCTGTAGGTCTTGGCTCTTTTGACCTGTGATATGTAAAAGATTTTGCAGAATCTTGTGGGGCAGTAACATGTAGCGCATAGCCCAGGTGGCTGGGACTAAGGTCATGAGCATAGGAAAAAAGATGGTCACAAGATCTGTATCATAGAAGCCTAGGAGGGTGCGGGCTAGGAAACCTGGGGAAATAGATGTGATGAGGCCTGCCGCAATGCCAGCCTCCATGCTCCCAAGAGCCCAAGCCCAAGCAAAGACAATGACAGCCACAAGGCTTGCCAAGAGCATGGGAAACCAAAAGGCTACGGTGGTTGGTTCCAGGGATAAAATCTCAGCTAGCCTTTTCAGCATGAGGGCCATGGGGTGGTCAGCGGCTCTGCCAAAATTCTCCGCCCCGGCCACCCAGTGGTAGGCATCATGGGTTGCTTGGAGCCATTCGCTGCCTAGGCGAAATTCGGGATCTTGCCAGGCAGGCCACTCGGCCATGCGGAGACTTATGGCTAAGGCCAAGGTTAGCAGGGCGAAGAGGCAACCCTTAAGGAAATAGTGCTGCATCGCCTTCTCTTTTGTTTAAAGTGTTAACGCCCACAGCCAGCGGGTTTTAGTTTGCAAAGTATAGGCCTGACTTTTGAGGAGCCTAAAGCCATGGGGAAAATTGGCAGGAGGCTTTTCACAAGTTAACATAACCACAAGTCCCTTGGGGGCTAAAAGCTTAGGCAAACTTGGCAGAAGCTTATCCCAGGGTTTATAGGCTTTACTTAAAATAAGTGCGCCTGAATCCGCATGCTGTTCTTGAAACTCTTCGACCGAGCCGCGAAAACAGAGGGTTTTAGGCAGTTTTAATTTGGCCAAGACCTGCGCTAAAAATAAGGCGCGTTTAGTTTTGCGTTCAATTAGGGTGTAGGTGCCCTTGTGCCAGAGAATGCGTAAGGGGATGCCTGGAAGTCCCGCTCCAGCACCCAAGTCATAACTTTGACAAGTATCTTCTAAGGGCAAGCTGGCTACAAATTGGGCCACATGGAGGCTATCGACTATCTCTTTAAGAATGGCTTCACTTGTATTGGCTCCAGTCAAGTTAAAGGACTGATTCCACTTACTCAAGAGGCCTATGTAGGTCGTCAAGGCCGCCACTTGCTCTTGACCTTTTTCAAAACCTAAAGCTTCTAGTGTTTGCGCCAAAGTTTCTTGCATAATTCATCCATTTTTTGCGATGTGTATCCTGCAAACACAAGGCTTGCAAGCCTAGTGCGCTTTGAGTAAACAAAGATCATCTTATTGTGGGGGCCCATTATTTATGGATAGACCTGTAGTGATGTTTCCTGGTCAAGGTTCACAATGTGCCCAAATGGGTCGGGATTTAGCCGATAAAGAACGCGAGGCCATGGATTTATGGAAGTTGGCCGAAAAATTAAGCGGTTTGCCGTTGCGGGAAATTTATTGGGATGGCACTGAAGCCCAGATGAATGACACCAAAGCGCTGCAGCCGGCTTTAGTGTGCACAGAGCTGAACCTCTGGCGCCATGTGTCTCGCAAAGTGCAGCCTATGGCTACCTGTGGACATAGTTTAGGTGAATTTAGTGCCTTGGCCTGTGCTAAAGTTTTGAGTCCCAAAGATGTCTTGCAAGTAGTAAGTTTGCGGGGCAGTCTCATGGCGCAAGCTGATCCAGAGGGCAGAGGCGGCATGGCAGCTATTGTCAAGTTGCCGGTTGCAACTGTGCAATCTATTGTTGAACACGTGAGTCAAGAGACGCAGGAATTACTGATCCTTGCTAATTTCAATGCACCCTTACAGACTGTGATTAGTGGCATGAAGCGGCCACTCGAGCTTGCGTGTAAAGAGGCAAGGAGTAAGAAAGGGCGCGGCATGCTCTTAAATGTCAGTGCGGCTTTTCATAGTCCCATGATGGCTGAGGCCAATAACGAATTTGCTCAGGTTTTAGCAAGTGTTGAGTGGCATGATGCTGTGTGTCCTGTGTATGGCAATATTGATGGCCTGCCTGAAAGTCAGGGGGCTCTTTTGCAGAAAAAGATGCTCAAACAGATGATTTCACCTGTCTTGTGGCTAGATACAATTAAGAACCAATCTAAAGCGGGACTTACAGCTTGGCTTGAAATTGGCCCCAAATCTTTGCTGAATAAAATGGTGACAACCATTCTTGAGCAAGATGAAATAGTGACTGCCCAAGTTACAGATTTAAAGAGTCTTGAGAGCTTTTTAGCGGCAGAAGAGTAAGTATTTTGTCTTGACACTTTAGCGTGTGTTGCAATTTTGATAATATTACGCTGCATGCAAATTTGTGATTTAGGCTCTTTAGGATCCTTGATGAAACATTGCGGCGCAATGTGATAATGAACACCAAGTACAAACATCTAACATCTAATTTGGGAGACAAATCCTCATGTTGGCAACGGAGACCTTGCGCTCAGCTTTAGCCTTATGTGTAGAGAATTTGGGGTGGCCCTGGCCTGCAAAAACAGTGGTTGAACCACCCCGAGACCCCAAACACGGGGATCTGTCGACCAATGTGGCCTTACTGTTAGCTAAAGAACTGCATAAGCCGCCCTTAGAGTTAGCTAAAACCTTATGTCAAGAATTACAAAAGACAAGTAAGTGGGTATATCAAGCCACGGCTGCAGCGCCAGGTTTTTGTAATGTGACCTTTGCCCCAGCCTTTTGGCAACAAGTAATTCCTGAAATCGAGGAGCAAGGGACGCATTTTGGTGAGAGTGAGCATGGAGCTGAGCAAAAGGTCTTAGTGGAATTTGTCTCCGCCAATCCCACAGGTCCCTTGCATGTGGGGCATGGGCGTGGCGCAGCAGTTGGCGATAGTATTGCAAGGCTCTTAAGGAAGGTTGGCTATAATGTTGAGACAGAATACTATATTAATGATGCTGGCAGACAGATGCGCCTCCTTGGGTTATCTGTGTGGCTAAGAGCCCGGGAGTTGCAAGGGCTTTCTGTAACCTTTCCTGAAGAATATTATAAAGGCAGCTATATCATTGATTTAGCTAAAGCACTGTTAGAATTAGAACCTAATTTATGTGAATTAGAAGCAAGTGTGGCCCAAGATAAATGTTATGCCTATGCCATGGAGCACATTATGGCGGGCATCAAAGCTGACTTGCATAATTTTAGAGTTGAGCAGGATCATTTCTTCTCTGAAAAATCACTTGTGGAATCACAAGCCGTAGAGCAGGCCTTTAAGACCCTGGATCAAGCCAAGTTAACCTATACTAAAGATCAGGCCTATTGGTTTGCGGCCCAACAATTTGGTGATGATCATGATAGGGTCTTGCGTAAATCTGATGGTAGTTTAACCTATTTTGCCTCTGACATTGCGTATCATCATAATAAATATAACCGCGGGTTTACCTGGTTAATTGATGTGTGGGGTGCCGATCACCATGGCTATATTCCCCGCATGCGGGCAGCAGTTGGGGCCATGGGACATGCGCCTGAATCTTTAGATATTGTCTTAATTCAGCTTGTGAATTTACTTAAGGATGGTAAACCCTTAAGTATGTCCACGCGGGCTGGCACCTTTGAGACCTTAGCCGATTTGATTCAGGAAGTTGGCTGTGATGCAGCCCGTTTTATGTTTTTATCAAGGAAGAGTGATAGTCCCCTTGATTTTGACCTAGATCTTGTGCGTTTGCGCAATCTCGATAATCCTGTCTATTATGTGCAGTATGCCCATGCACGCATTCATGGGGTCTTACGGCGTGCGCAAGAGGCCAAGATTAGGTTAGCTCAATCGACGCCTGCTGTAATTTTAGAAAAACTAATTGATCCAGATGATTTAGCCCTGTTACAAAAAATTGCCCAATATCCAACTGTCTTGATTAATGCAGCCAGAGTACTTGGCGTACATCATGTAAGTAGATATCTATTGGATATAGCAGGCTTAGTGCATAGTTATTACACTAAGCATCAAATCTTAGGTACCGATGATGCAGAGTTAATTCTGGCGCGTCTTGCTTTATTACGCGCTGTAGCTCAAGTGATTCACAATGGTTTAGATATTTTGGGCGTGTCGGCACCGACCCAGATGCTTTAAGAGATATAACTGTTTGCATTATACAATATCATTTTGTTTGTTCAACAATGTGAGCTAAACAGCACTTGCTTGTGCTTTGTTCTGTATAGAGTTTAGAATTCTCATGTCAATGCTTGAAAAATTACGACGTAGGGCTGAAGTAAGTGAGGTTGCGCCCAAAAAACGTTTAGCCCTGCATGTTTCTATGCCTTTACTGGTAGTTGGCATAATTATTTTAGCGTTCACCCTGGGTTGGGCTTTTTTTATGGGCTTTTTAGTCGGGCGCGGTGAAGATCCAGGGACGAGACTCAATAGTTTGCCAATCTTTGGTGGCAAGCCACCTGAAAATGTGCAAAAGCCGCCAAAAGAAGCCCCTAAAAAAGAGCCAGAAGTGCCAGAAGCAGCTGTTGCAAAAGTGCCAGAAGAGACAAAAGAACCAGCGAAACCTGTGCACCCCTTTACGCGTCCCAAAGATGCTGGTCTCAATGCCTGGGGCAATAGACATGCCAAGACAGAGCCGGCCAAAGACGCATCTAAAGACGCATCTAAAGACGTATCTAAAGATGCAGCAAAAGGTGCAGCAAAAGATGCAGATGACCAGCACTTTGAGATCAGATACCAAGTAGCCAGTTTTCCCAATGAGTCTGATGCCCAAGATTTAAGTAAAAGATGTCAAGCAAGGGGTCTTAATGCAATAGCTCAGCGTAGGGGGCAAGTCTATCGGGTTGTCATAACCCATAAAGGCACACGGGCTGAAGCTATGAGCTTAAGGGGCAAGGTTAGAGGCCTTGGGATCAAAGATTGGTTAGTGATCTACTCACAAAGCCTCGATCAAGCAAATAAGACCGATAAACGTCCAAGGTAAGTAGCATGTGTGGTAAATTATTGCAGAGACTTGGAACGTTTGCATTGTTACGTTTGCAGCTTCTAGGCCACTTTACGCTCTTTTTTTGTGCGGGCCTAAAACACATTGGCACAACTGCAAAGATTTTTGGCCGCACTCTGCGCCAGCTCTATGCTGTAGGTGCCCAATCCCTTTTTGTGATTTTATTAATTGGCATCTTTTGTGGGATGGTTTTGGGGCTGCAAGGCTACTATACGCTTGTCAAGTTTGGTTCAGTGGGGCTTTTGGGCTCGGCAGTCTCTTTGACCTTACTGCGCGAATTGGGTCCTGTGTTAACTGCAATTATGTTGGCAGGCCGGGCTGGCTCATCCATGGCTGCAGAAATTGGCGTCATGCGCATTACAGATCAAATAGATGCCCTAGATGTCATGGATATTAATTCTGTGGCTTATTTAGTTAGTCCCAGGATTTTGGCCTGTGTTGTGAGTTTTCCCTTGCTCACAGCCATTTTTGATGTGATAGGCATTATCGGCGGGTATTTGACAGGCGTGCTCATGCTAGGCATCAATTCTGGCGCCTATTTTTATAGGATTGCAGCGTCGGTCACACTTACAGATGTAGGCGGAGGCTTTTTGAAAGCTATCGTCTTTGGCCTTTTAGTTGCCACAGTGTGTTGCTATGAAGGCTATTTTACCCATAAACGGCGTGATAGTGTAGGTCCTGAAGCTGTAGGTAATGCTACCACAAGTGCTGTAGTCTTAAGTTGTGTGTTAATCTTGGCAAGTGACTATATTTTGACAAGTGTCTTGTTGTAGGGAGTAGGCCATGCAGGAAGCGTGGGAAATTAGCTTGCAGCAGGTGCGCTTAGGTTATGGTGAGCATGTTGTTGTTGACAATTTAACAGCTACCTTACCCAAAGGTAAGATCAGTGTGATCTTAGGCGGGTCTGGATGCGGCAAGTCGACCTTGCTCAAACACATAACAGGTCTTCTTAAGCCTTTAGCTGGCAGTATTCAAATTGCAGGCCAAGATCTATCTACGCTTGCCCCGAAAGATCGCGTGCGTTTAAGAAGACGTTTGGGTGTCTTATTTCAAGATGGCGCCTTACTTGGGGCACTTACTTTAGAGGAAAATGTCGCTTTGCCCTTAAGTGAACATTTGCACTTAAAGCGCGAGACGCTTAAGGCAGAAGCTTTAAGGGTCTTACGCATGGTGGAGCTTGAAAATTTTGCCACTTTTTATCCCCATGAGCTTTCAGGCGGCATGCGTAAACGGGCAGGACTCGCCCGCGCAATTATTGCTAACCCCAAGGTCTTACTTTGTGATGAGCCAACCTCGGGCCTTGATCCCATTACAGCGGCCCACATGGATGATCTCTTATTGGCTTTACATAGGCTCTATCCCAAGATGACTATGGTTGTTGTGAGCCATGACCTTGCAAGTCTTGCCCGCATTGCCCAATTTGTGTTGGTGTTGGGGCAGGGGAGATGTCTCTTTCAAGGCAGCTTACAGGATTTAGAAAATACTCAAGATCCCTATTTGCGTGAGTTTCTTGAACGCCGTGCGCAGGATCGCGAGTTTACCGATTTACAAGCCATAGATCCTTGTGTGCAAAAGGCTCTAGAGGCCTGGTTAAATTCTTAAATGTCTGCAAGTAGAGTTAAAACTTGCAGGTATCTGACCTTTGAACTAGGTGGAGTGAATCGTGAATAAGTTGCGCGAGACTGTTGTGGGGCTCTTTGTCTTGCTTGGCATAATATGTGTGGGTTACTTAACGGTACGTTTGGGTAAAATGGATCTCTTTGCAGAGCCTGCGTTTAAGTTACAAGCACGTTTTGCCTCCGTGTCGGGTTTAAGAGTTGGAGCTGATGTCGAACTCTGTGGTGTGCCTGTGGGTAAGGTTGCAGCTATCAAATTGGATCCCAATCCTTTAAATACCCAAGCTATTGTCGAGCTTGTCTTTGATTATGACTTAAAATTGGCTGATGATAGCATGGCATCCATTAAAACAAGTGGCCTAATTGGCGATAAATATGTGAGTCTCTCTCGAGGTGGCTCCACTACCTTGTTGGGCTTTGGTGAAATGATTCAGGATACTGAATCAGCTGTGGATTTAGAGTCTTTGCTTGGCAAATATGCGTTTGGAGGTGTGTAGAGTGCTATTTAAAAAACTGTATCTACTAGGCTTTATGCTGAGTTTTTTGTGTCTGGGGTATGGTGAGGCCCAAGCGCAATCAGACGCTAAAAAAGTCCTCGATGAGGGTTTGACAGAGATTCTAAATGTCTTGAAAAGTCCTATCTATAATAATCCTGCAACGCGTGAGCAGGGCCGGGCGCAAATTGCTAGTATTGTCAAACGGCGTTTTGATTTTCTTGAATTTTCAGCGAGAACGGTTGGCCCCAGATGGCAGCAATTTACAAGTGCGCAGCAACAGGCCTTTAGCGAAGCCTTTGGCGATCTTTTGATCAATACTTATGTAAAAAAGATCGACGGATATAATGGCGAAAAAATCGCCTATACTGGCGAGCGCAGCGGCAATGCTCGCACTGAGATTTTAACGGTTGTTACCTTGAAAGATGGCAAGAAAGTGCCTGTGGCCTACCGCATGTTGCCCAAAGATCAGACCTGGAAAGTTTATGATGTGCTCATTGAAAATATTAGTTTGGTGAAAAATTATCGCAGCCAATTTCAAAGTCTCTTGACCCAAGCAAATCCTGATGAATTGATTGCTCGCGTGCGTGCTAAGGCTGTGGAGATACGAGATAATCATGCAAAACCTTAAGTTGTGTGTGTGTTTAAGTTGTGTGTTAATTTTGGGGCTTAGTGTTGTGCCTAAGGCTTTTGCCAGGGATGCAGACAGCTACTTTAAACCTGGCGCTTTTATTATTTCTGAAGATAAGAGTAGCATGGCGCAAACTGGAGCCACAGATGCTGTAGCTGATGATTTAGATGATTATGATATTAAAACAACAGCTGACATTGCTGATCCCTTAGAAGGGTGGAATCGCTTTTGGTTTAATTTTAATGACCGCTTCTTTCGCTATGTAGCTAAGCCACTTTACCGGGGTTGGGTTACCATAACGCCAGCCCCTGTGCGTGGTGGCTTAAAGAATTTTTTCCACAATCTGCTCTTTCCCGTACGCTTTGTGAATTGCCTCTTACAGTTTAGGTTAAAGGCCGCAGGGGTGGAATTTAGTCGCTTTATGATGAACACCATGTGTTCGGCAGGCTTCGCCAATCCGGCGGCGAAGAAAAAAACAATTGTGCCCATGGATCCCATCGGCGAAGATTTTGGGCAGACCTTAGGTGTGTGGGGTGTTGGCCATGGCGCTTATGTTGTCTGGCCATTTTTAGGACCCTCTTCTCTCAGAGATACCTTGGGGCGCATTGGCGATATGTTCGCCGACCCCTTGTTTTATGTGGATCCGTGGTATGCGGCTTTTTCAGCTGGGGCAGTTTTGCGCATAAACAACTTGGATACGGTCTTGCCTTTATATGAAGATTTAACAGGTGCCGCGCTAGATCCCTATATTTCCATGCGTGAAGCTTACATTAATTTTCGGAATAACCATGTTGGCCAGTAAAGAGCCTTTACTTGAGATTCGGGACTTGAACCTGGAATTTCAGGTGCAAGGCAAACGCATAAAGTGTGTGCGCAATCTTAATCTCACAATCCCTAATGGTGGGATTGTCGCCTTAGTTGGCGAATCAGGTTGTGGCAAAAGTTTGACGGCACGTGCCATTCTTGGGCTGCCCCCGGAAAATGCAAGTGTATCTGGCGAGATCTTCTTTAAGGGCCAGGATCTCTTGCAATTATCCAATGGTTCGTTCGCCAAGATGCGCGGCCGCCATCTGGCCATGATCTTTCAAGAACCCATGACAGCTTTAAACCCGGTACTAACCTGTGGAGAGCAGGTGGCAGAGGTCTTACAAACCCATACCCAATGTAGTTTCGAAGAGGCTAAGGAGAAAACCTGTGCCTTATTTACACAAGTGGGGATTCCGGATGCTGTAAGACGCTTTGCTAGTTATCCGCACCAATTATCAGGTGGCTTAAGGCAACGGGTGCTCATTGCCATGGCTTTATGTTGTGATCCAGAGCTCTTACTTGCTGATGAACCAACAACTGCCCTTGATAGTACCATGTGTCAGCAAATCTTAGAGCTTTTGTTAAGCCAAAGTAAGCAGCGGGGCATGGCAGTACTTTTAATCTCCCATGATTTAGAAAATGTGCGAGCATATGCAGATATGGTCTGTGTGATGTATGCAGGAAGCATTGTGGAACAAGCGCCAACTCATGAATTTTTTCTAAATCCCAAGCATCCCTATACGGAAGGTTTACTTTTAGCGTCTCCTAGAAGGATTAAGAGTAGTGTTAGGCGGCTCCCGATGATTAAAGGTACAGTACCAAGTTTTGCCAATATGCCTAAAGGTTGCCCCTTTGCACCCAGATGTAGTTGCGCTTTAGCAGTGTGTCATGAAGAATTACCAGAACTTAAAAACGTAGATGGGCATTTTGTTAGTTGTCATAAGTATGATTAGAAGAGAGCTGTCTATTTTAGGCAGCATTTTTTGGGCGCTATAATTTATATTTGATATGTAAGAAATAATAAGAACTAAGATAGTTTTTGTTACGGTAAATGACTAAAGTATTTTTGATATTAGACGCTCGAATTGTAGTATTGCACGATTCGTTGGTATAAAAGAAGTGAGAAGATGCTCCTCTAATGTGAAAGATGCTGCCAATTGACAAAAGCTAAGCCGAAAATTAATCTAAATTTAACTACAATTCAGACTTTTTCGGGCTGCGGCTCCGAGCCACATGTCAAGCTTTTGGCCACGTAACAACCCCTTCTTGTTTTTGGCTCGTGGCTCAACCGGTTAATTCCTCAATCTTAAAATCCTTGTGTGTGCTGCAGAATGCTTACTTTGAAATAGGCTGCAACAAAAGTTTCCATACGACTGCATCCCCCTATATAAATATTGCCAACACAGGATGATTTTTTAAAGCTATATTAAACAAGTTGGCTTAATAGCTCACTTGTTTAATGTAGCTTTAAAAAATCATCCTGTCCTATTTCTGAAAGTTTAAAGCTTGTTTTTGAGTTTTTTAAAACTGTTGCGAAGCTCGCAACCACTTTATATCTGCCTTAAAAAAGTATAGGCCTATTTAACCATTCATGCACTGCTCCTGGAAAAATGCCAAAACCGTCAATTGGTGTGGCTTTAGGGGTAGTAGATTTTTCCTTTTTTGAAGATACCAAAATCAGGAAGACCTATAGGTACAGGTTTCAAGCTTGAGTTAAAGGTGACATCTGATATAGTTAGGGTTCTTACTGTATTCAACACCTTAAGAATAGGGGAAAATTATGTCAAAAAAAAGAGATAAGGTCTATGAACAGTCCCGATTAGCATTTTCGCCTGGCAACCCAAAATTTGATATTCAAAAATCTGATATGAAATTGTTACATTTTTTTGATGTCTGTTCTGCCCTAAAGCCGTGTACCTTAGTCGCAAACTCGTGTTCTACATTCCCGGAGATGGATAATGTCAGGTTGGACGGAACTGTTAGAAGAAATTAAACATTGTAAGACGTCAAAAGACGAAAATGCATTCGATGTTATAAGAAAAAAATATTTATTAGCACTACATCATTATACAAAAAGAAATATAATTGCGTACTATTCTGGCTTCCTCCAACAAGGAAATGTTTTCGGTATTGACATCAATGATTTGGATATAAATGGCTTCATGACAACAATTCATAAACTTGATTGTTCAAAAGGCCTTGATCTTATTTGACACACTCCTGGAGGAGGTATTTCAGCAACAGAAAGAATTATTGAGTATTTAAAAAGTAAATTTAATAATAATATTCGTGCAATTGTTCCACAAATAGCTCTTTCCGCCGGAACAATGATTTCGTGTTCCTGTAAATAAATTCTTATGGGAAAACAATCTTGCTTAGGTCCATTTGATCCACAGGTAAATGGATTTTCTGCCATAAGGGTAATAGAAGAATTTAACAATGCAATTGAATCCATTAAAAAAGATCCTGATGTTATCTCTCTTTGGCAAATGATAATTGCAAAATATTATCCTACTTTTTTGGATAGTTGTAAATTTGCATCTGAAAGAGCTGCTATAATGGTAAAAACATGGCTAACAGATAATATGTTTTCTGATGTCAGTAATCCTAATAATGAAGCTGAAAAATTTATACAAGAAATTCAAAAAATTGGAATGAAAGATGACCATGATAAACATATTTCAGCTAACCATTGCAAATCCCTAGGTCTTAAAATAGCAATGCTAGAAGATGATCAAAAACTACAAGAACTTGTTTTGACAATTCACCATGCATATATGCTTACATTTCATTCTTGTACTTTGGTAAAAATAATTGAAAATCATAACGTCATAACGGGAAAGGTATATTTCTATTTAAGACTGAGTGACTTTATTTTTTAGTAAAAAGCTATCCACAAAATGGATGGCTTTTTTTTATTTATGCGTAATGTAAATTTATTTATTATTTATAGTGACTTTGCTTATTTCCTTCACCTTCTCAATCGTAGATTATAAATCTTCAAATGTCTTATTATCAATTTGAGCAATATCTATGATCTTATAGTAAAGAGTATCTATGATTAGTTGTTTTTCGTCGGGCTTATTTCATGAGTCTTGTAAATAATATCAATTGTTTTCGTCATCTCGTTAATAGCATTTTTGGGCCATTCTATTGCTTGATAAGCTTAATAAGGTAGCAAATTTGCTACGTCGTCATATTTAAAGTTTTTTTAAGTTGATTTATTGTTTGCAAATCAAAATGGGCTTGATCATAAAAATCCATAAAACACTGCACGCTTTAAGCATTCATACTGTGATATTTTTTGAGAATGTTAATCAAGTTTGTTCCGGAAATAAAAAACTAAGCAGAGAATAGAGTATAGATATTTTTATAAAAAACTAAAATCTTTTCATTGCTGATGTTATGCATAAAATCTTTCGTGCTCAAGGCAAGCCGGAACCATGAAAACTTGCATTGTCTGTGCAAGAAATTTGAATATTACTAGTACATTGTACATTTGTTCTGCTTTCCACCTCTCGTGTTGTCCTGAAATTTACATCGCTGGTAGGGCTAACTAGCACTAGAATGTGATTATATGTCTATCAAAGGTAAGACATATTACCACTATATAGATGTAAATAAAGTAATCAGTAGTGTTAGGCTGAGCAAGAGGTAGTACGTCATTTGTAGGATCGATCACAGATCAGCTATTGATGCGGGGTTTGGGCCAGTCTAAGGAAAGTGGCTTTTCACCGTCGAAAGTCTAGTTAAAAATAATGGTAGCTTACAGTAGTTTACAGATTTTTTGAGTTTGTTAGAAAGTTTCTAGATCTATAAAAACTCTAGATTTTCCTCTGCAGCATTTGACTTTGTTAAAATCATGACATCGGGGGGGGTAGAAATGCAACCATCTTTCATGTAAAATGTCCTCACAATTTTTTCATTGGGAGGCTTATCATGGCACAAAAGGATGTCGCTGCATTATTTGAAGATGTTCTACCCCTGTATTCGATGCTATTAACGCTTCGGAAAGTATTTAGTTCCGAAACAGAACCGACCCAGCAAACACTCTTTGCGATGGTGTACTCCATCTTTTACCTCAATGGGTACAGATCCATCAAAAATATCTTCGATAACTTTATCAAGCCTTTCTTTGATGGAGGTTTAAGCGGCCTCTATTATACAGTCAATGAATCCAAGCTATTCATTGAGGATTGGCCAGCAAATCTGCTCAAACTGATCATCGCATCTGGTTGTGTGGATTCACGCTACCCAATTTTTATCGCCATTGACGACAGCCTTGTCGAGAAGAAGGGCGAGAGCTTCGAATATAGGGAGAGGCTTTTTGATCACGCAGGCAAAAACGGCGGTAACTATCTTAATGGACACTGTTTTGTGTCAGTTGTATTACAACTGACA
>JAFTDU010000014.1 GCA_017454005.1 Desulfovibrionaceae bacterium
AACTATACATCGCTTGCCAAACCACCACGTTCAGCCAGCATTTTTTACGATTCTCTCGCTCTATCCCCCCTTTTCGCTCAAAATTTCAAAAGACGTTTATAAAATTTGACATGTTGGATAAAATATGGCTATTTTCATCTTGCAATTTAAGCAGCCATTTATGAGAAATGAACCGTTAATTATTATAGAGCAATCTCCAACCCTTCCACGTCCAGGCCCGCAAATAAATATGTATACGCGCCATTTGCTGAGGAACAATCAAACACCCCCACGTCCATCAATCCATAGAAGGAGAAAATTTGCCAAAACCATACATCGCTTGCCAAACCACCATGTCCATCCAGCATTTTTTACGATTCTCTCTCCCCTCCTTTTCGCTCAAAATTCCAAAAGCTATTTATGAAATTTGACATGTTGCAAACAATCAAGATATACTCATCTAAAAATTTGTTCACATTTTTATTAGAAATGAACTCTTAATTATTATAAAACAATCTCCAAGTTTCCCCCATCAAAGGCCGCAAACAACTAAATATGCATATGTGCCATTTGCGGAAGACCAATCGAGAAAGCCCACGTCTATCAATTCATAAAAGGAGAAAAAATGTATGCCTTTACTCTCAATCTAAAAGACTCATCTCTTATTTAACCATTCTGCAATGATATCGCTCTCTTACCTGGCAATAGCAATACACAACTAAATCTTTGCCAAGATCGATAAGAGAAAATATCAACTTTCTTAAACACGCACACAACAAAAAAGGAGCCTCTGTGCGAAGCTCCCTAAAAATAATATTGGTATGATTTAATCTTATACACTTAAATTAATACCACTTAAGCGTGAATAGATACCACTTGAATAGGTTCCAAATGAAGAGGATGATGCTTGAGAGGAATTATCCCACCAGGCAGCCATGGATTCTAATTGCAAGCGCGTACGTATATCACGTGGGGAAAGCGCTAAAAATTTACGGGCATCTTCAATGCCAGAGAGGGCCTCGGAACGTTGAAAATCCTTGACAATGGCAGGATTTTCATCAAAGAAAGCTTGCAAGACACTGGTGTAACTTTTATCTGCACAGTTCACAGTTACAGAATCATTGTCATTAGTTTGTAAAGAAAAGTCTATATTGGGATCAATTTTTTGCGCTGTAATCTTGGCAGCAAGACTTGCTGCACGAATCTCTTTACCATTTAAGAGCGCTTCGGCCTCAGCATTAGTGCCATCTATTTTCAATAAGCCATCTTCAGTGAGCATAAACCGAAAGCCAGCTTGTAAATTTATCCCTGCCGTTTGTAAATCTTTATATAAATCAGCAACAAGATCGGCATTATTGTCAATAGCAAGTTCGGTTAAAGCCGCATTGACTCTTGTGGCACTCTGCACTTTGAGTGTGCCATATGAGTCTAGAGTAAAAATCGTCTTACTTAAATCAGTCTGAGCTTCACTTAAGCCAGTTTTGACAGCACTACTAAAGCTTTCTTGCACTTGATTGCAATATTCTTGGAGCTTTGAGAAGGTCACACGACTGTCGCTAGCAAGCCCCATAGCATCCATGGCATACCGCGTAAGCCGCACTAACCCTGTCAATTGCTCTGTCAAACTCTGCCCACTACCCTGGAGATTCTGGGTCAGGAGATTAACAACACTAGAGCCAGCATAACGAGCTGTACTACCGTCGGACGTATTTTGATTATCACTATTTACGCCCAAAGCATACAGATTCATGGCATTGACATAGGTTCCAAGACCATTGATAGCACTCATAGCTCGCCTCCCAGCTACATCCAAAATTATCTTGCTCTAGAATTCTTGCACCATAGATTATGGTCAAGTGAATATTGCATCATGTAAGCGTACTTTACAATCTTCAAATCATGCAGAAACTGTAATCTTTTGCTACATCTAAGCATTTTGCATATATTCTTGTCTTATTTTCTATTAAAATCATACAAATATATGTTCAAAGCATACCTACTATACACTATTTACATTTATCAATATCAGTCAAGATCAACTATAACGATAACTTTTATTTCCAAAAAATAAATATTTTAAAAAATTATTGTCTTTGTAACACCACGTTTAAGTTTGCTCAAAGATCATTTTGATGATCTAGATATCAAACTGTGTCGCTAAATTATTGAATCCATGCTTTGCATATTTTTTTGTCTTTGCATCATAAGTGGCATCATTTCAGGAGCATTGGGATCATAGTCAAACATGACTGCTGTGCCATAGCAGGAAAAATATTTACTGCCATCAGGATGGAAGGCTACATTTTCATTGTAACCAATGATGGCTTGGGCACCTTTATTAATGGCTCGACTCGCCATACCAAAAAAGGTCTCATCTGAATCATAACCGCGGCAGCACACTAAACCTAAGACCTTGATAATGCGGCGGCCTTCGATCTGTTGGGTAGTTACAACAGGAAAACGTCCTGATAAAAAGAATTCACGAGCTTGTTCTACGCCTTGGGAATTCTGCCGAGACTGATTACGATTTTTCTTATCTCCACCTAATAAAAAGAACATAGCGGGCCTCCCCTTTGTGATTTGCTTTCCACTTCTATTATTGCAAGGAGCGTGCCAAGCGGCAAATGGGCCCTCTAAGCCCCTAAAACAGCTTGCGCGTCAAAAAACTGCCTGTGCCTAACTTTGTAGAAATTACAAAAGGCTCATACTGTCAAAAACTTGAGTGCGTGCTTTTTGACACCCAAAAAACTTGAGTTGCAACTTTGCTTTTGCGATATCCTTGCAAACTTAGTTTAATCTTTTAACTCTTCTCTTATATTAAAAGATATCCTTCTTGAAAAATCGGTACTACAAAATATCAGCAAAAAAAAATGTGCAACAGTTGCCTGTTGCACACTTTCGGCTTCACATGATTAGATCATGTATGTTAGAGTTAGCGAACCAAAATATTGTTTATAAAATTGTTGTTCCTTGCAGCATAGCTTAGAAGGGCCACACATTATCCATTAAACGGGTAAACCAGCCGGGCTTCTGCTTATCAGCCAACACGCCCTTGCCATAGTACTGAATGCTGGAGTCTGCAAGTTGCGTTGACAGAACTGTGTTGTCAGCATCAACATCTTTAGCCCGAACCATGCCGCGCACAACCATATATTCTGTTTCATCATTTACCCTGATTTCACGGGCGCCCTCAATCTCTAAGAGGTCACCTGGAAGCACGCGTAACACACGACATGCCAGGGAAGTGGTGACATAATTTTCACGCTTAGTTTTACCAGTGGCCTTATGTCCACCTTGAGAACTGGTCGCCAAAATTGGAGCATTGCCTGTGACTGTACCTTGAGGTCCTAAATTGACAAAAGGTATAAAGCCTGTTTGCCCCATTGTGAACATGGCACTTACACCATACTCATTACTACTATCTTTGGTCGAAGAGGTTTCAGCTTTGTTTTGCGCTTTCGTATTTTCCACAAGCTTCACAACAACAATATCACCTACGCGTCTTGCGCGTGCATCATCAAATAAGGTATCTTGATCGCTTAATGCAAAAATCGATCCAGGATTATTTTGACTCAATTCTTCACGGTTATAAGATTGTGCTTGATTGATGGGTTGATGCAAGGCTGGACGCCTATGCGTGCCACCTGCACAACCTGCACATGCTATGCAGAACCCAACCATGAGTACGATACACATAAATTTATTCATAACAATCTCCCCACAAAATCAATGAATCTCTACGGTTTTACTATCTTTCACAGTCGCGAAAATCTGTTTTTTAGACTGCAAATTGCGTACCGCTATTGTCGCACCTGGTTCACCATCGGCTAAAGCCTCGGCTTGGGTCTGCAACAACAAATTGCCTCGGCGAAACACTAAAGTCACAATGTCGCCGCGCCTAACCATAAGTTGTGTGGCCAAATCACTCTGTAAAATAGGCTCACCCGCCGCTACGCTGCGCAACATTTGCCATGGACCTCCCCGTCCATCCCAGGCCTGTTCCTTTAAGCGTTTCGCGTTAATCCGGGAAAAGGTTACAACTTCAGGTGTTAAAGCCTCACCTTTACTTAGAGCCCTGGCAGCTGTGGGCACTGTGACCCATTGGGTTAAGGTGATGCTGCCGGCCACACGGCGCAATACCTTGCCATCAGCCTCTAAAATCGCAAATCGAATGCCAACTCTACCTGCTGTTAATCTAGGTTGCTCCAGTTGCACAGTTTGGCCAGCATGGGCCAAGAATATATATTCTGGCAAATGAAAATCTGAAAAATCCACTTCACCAGGCATATTGCGCAACATTGGGGTCAAACTTCTGACCACATAAGATCTTAGATCATCTTCGCGGATCAAAATGCCGCCTTTTTGGATCACAAGGGAGGTTGGCAAGATACAATGGGAGGCGATCGCCCGGCCCAAACGTTCATTTAAAGCTTGGGCTAGATTAGCTCGATTGATCTGTAAGGGTTTCCCCTCTTGGGGCGGTGCCTGCCACAGTTCAATATCTTTTAATTCAGCCCAGTTTGACACATTGCCAATGGGCTGGGCTATTTCCCCTAAGAGCACCACATCCCCATGGGCTATGGCGCTACTATTAATTTTGAGGCGCCAATCAGGGCCCAAAGAAATGGGTTGCTGGTTATCTGCTAGAGGGGCTTGACCTGTTGATAGGAGTGTACGTGTATGCTGCGTACGTGCATCATGCACAGACTGCGGTAGAACTGTCTGGCGCCCCCCCTGCACTTGCTGGCCCATCCCCTCAAATACATTGGGTGCTGCTTGCAAATCAAAACCCACAAGTAGCAGGCTCACACTGAAGAGTAGCACACCCAAAACAGTTCGCCCGAAATCCTTGCAACTCAAGACACAACTCCTGAAAAATACTAACTACGCTTCAATTGCACGGCTATGCCGAGCATTGAATCTGAAGTTTGAATGGACTTAGAATTGACCTCATAGGCCCGTTGCCCAACGATCATATTGACCATTTCATCGACAACTTCCACGTTGGACATCTCTAAAAAGCCTTGGGCTAAGGTGCCAACATTATCTTGCCCTGGGACACCTTCAGTTGCATCCCCTGAAGCTTGGGTTGGCGTATAGAGATTGCGGCCCCGTGAATCTAAGCCTGCGGGATTGATAAAGGTATATAGAGGGATTTCAGCCCCAGCTAATTCTTCGCCATTGGCATCAAGGGCTGCAATATGCCCACTTGAAGAAATAGATATGGTTTTGGTTTCTGCGGGTACTGCAAATTCAGGTTGCAAGATATAACCATTAGCAGTGACAACAGTACCATCTTGATTCAGCTTAAAAGACCCTGAACGTGTGTACATTAACTCCCCATTGACGTCGACTTGAAAGAATCCATCACCTTCAATGGCTACATCAAGGGAGTTACTTGTATTTTGAAAATCGCCCTGGGTGAAAAATTTATGTACAGCTGTGGGACGCACGCCCATACCAACTTGGATACCTACAGGTAAACGGTTGTCACCGTCAGTAATGGCACCAGCAATCTTGTGTGTTTGATACATAAGATCTTCAAATTCGGCACGACTCTTTTTAAAACCTGTGGTGTTCACGTTAGCCAAGTTGTGCGAAATTACGTCGATATTCAGCTGCTGAGCAATCATACCGGTTGCACCGGTATATAGTGAACGCATCATAACCTAACTCCTCGCACTTCCCATATTACCATAAGCATTACTGCTCATACACGTTTGCCAACTTTATCATTGCAAGCTTTATCTAGAGTGTCTGCAGTTTGCATGATCTTTTGATAGGCTTCAAATTGGCGGTTGGTTTCAATCATATTGACCATTTCTGTCACAACTTCCACATTGGCAGCTTCCACAAAGCCTTGCTCAACCCTAGCACCTTGTTGGTAGCCATCCCCTTCTTCAACATTTACATTGTCTCTAGGTTTGAACAGGTTATGCCCAAACTTTTCCATATTCTTTAAATTATCAACGCTGAAGAGTTGCACACGGCCAATGAGTTCTTGATCAGCATGTACCTGACCATCCCCACTTATGGTTATAGCTCTTGTACCTGCTGGAATCTGAATTGCGCCCCCATCGCCCTGTAACACAAAGCCTTGCGGTGTCATAATTGTGCCATCACTTGATAACACAAAGTGACCATTGCGCGTTAAAAACTGTCCATTGGGGGTCTCAACCTTAAAAAATGCATTTTCATTGCCTGCTATGGCCAAATCTAAGGGATCTCCGGTCACCTTCATGGAGCCTTGCCCAAAATCCACATTAGATACAGCTATCCGCGAACGAGCCAAGTTTTTGGGCTCAGGAAACAGGGACTTGGAGCGTACATTCATCAAAGGTTCGCGAATTTCATCATGGGCATAGTAGGCCATCGTATCGCTAAAGGCGAGGGTATCGCGCTTGTAACCGTGCGTATTCACGTTGGCCAGGTTGTTGGCGATGTAATTTAGGCGATGTTCGGTGGTCAGTGCGCCAAACAGACCGCTAAATAGTGCATCTTGCATACACGCTCCTTCAATGCCATCACAGCCAAATTTCAGTCGCTTAAAGACTGTTACCCCCATCTTTGCAAAAAGTGGGCCAAGCCCTTGAAACCCAGAAATTACGCGGCGAAACCAGATTTTTAGCTAGCGATAACCTTGCGCGTCAATTTTTTTACATCTATTGAACATGCGGCAAAGAGGCTTAATTGTATGCACGCAAACCCTAAAAAGAAGCTCTAAGACTTAAATGCAGCCCATAACGCTTGCTGCACAGACTTAAAAAAAGCCAAAGCATCTGTAATAGGCTTTAATTTTTTTGAAAAGAGCTTTTACAAGAATCACATTTTCTAGATATTTTTAGCACAAGAAATGCAACAATATCTTCGCAAGCTAATAAAAGTAAGACTTGTTGCTTTTGATCCTAAGGAGACGCAAATTATATTGATATTGTCGGGTAAAAGTGGCAGTTAGTCTTATAATTTTAAGAGTATTTGCGGTACTAAAATTATATTATTTTCCTGCCACAATCCCCACGGATCCGTACTTGCGGCATTTCCGCATACGGCTCTTAGGCTTGTTGCCACTTCT
>JAFTDU010000015.1 GCA_017454005.1 Desulfovibrionaceae bacterium
CTAGGCGGCATGCTACTGTTGCTTGAATCCGTCATAAGATAAGCTGCAAAGCATTGAATAAGGTCAACACATTTGTCAATTTGGGACATTAATAATTGACTTACATGCTCTTTCTCAGCCTGAAGCCTAACCAAATAAATTAGTTCCCAAATGTCATCCAGTGTTAATGTGGATGCAGATTTTGTGAAGACTGAAGAGTTCATTGCCTTGCCTATGAAGTAAGAGAGATAGAGTTCTAGACTTATTTGTCCCTCTTAATCGGATGGCTTCAAAAGAACTTTATAGTGACAAATCGTGCATTCCCAAAAATTCACTGATCAAGCTAAAAAGCCACATTCAATCTAAATTTAGGCAATGGCGGCTCAGGCAGTCGTTAATGCTTTAGAGCCTAGATTTTTTTAGAAAACTTATTTGACCTAATATCATCTCCTAGCAAATTCTAGCCAAACTGTGAACCCCTAAGCGACCCACCTGAGTGATTACCTTAGAACAAAAGCGGCAGCTTGTGGCGGAGTTTACGGAAACTGCTATGCGTATAACTGTCTTACCCAAAGAAACCATTTTTGTTTTTCTTAAAGAAAACAGCACCGACAATATTGGTGTAGGTGGCGTCCTTTTGTCTGACAAAAAAACACAGATTGATGTATAACGCTCGATGTTTTGGGCTTGATCAGGGATGCTTGAGCACACAGTACTTGTGTTTGCAAGCAATAATTACAGTATATCTTTTGCTTTCAAATCTTGAGACCCGCTAAAAAACGCTATGGATAGATAGCACGTGAACTTCTTTTAAGAAGCAGCATGTCTTTCCCAATGCTTCTGTGGTTGATTTAAGTCTTGCCACATGAGCTTTGGCTCTATCAAGATTATGACTTACGGCAGGGATTTTTTAACGATGTTGAATATCAAAAAGTTTTTACTAGCCCAAGTTTTTGCATTGGCACTTTGTTTTGGACACGCAAATTATGCGCCTGCTTTTGAACAGCAACCTTTGGTGCGCATGGCGCACATTGCGGTTAAGCCTGGCTTGCGTGATGCTTTTATTGCCGCTGTGACCCAAGGTATGCGCACAGCTGTCCAAACTGAGCCTGGTGTGCTAGCCCTCTATTGCGTGGCTGACAAGACTAACCCAGACAAACTGCTTTTTTTTGAAATCTATGCAAATGAAGCTGCTTATAAAGCTCACTTAGCTACTGCCCACTTCAAAAAGTACATTGAGATAACGAAGGACATGGCTAGCTCTAAAGTCTTGCTTGAAACCGTTCCCATTGAATTACAAGATAAGTGGCATAAGCATAATTAGATGACAAATTTATTTCTTAATCATATTTGAAATAATAGCCCAGAATATTTTAGTTTTGATTGAACGGTTTTATGAGACACAGTAATGGCACATCTTGCACATAATTCACAACATTTGTTTTCAAGCATGTTGTGCTTTGGTCTTTATAAATAGCTTGCAACACCTTAGATATGTATGGATCTTGTACTATACTATTTAGAATTTAAGATTATTATTTGCATCAATTCAAAGATATGTGCATATAGTTCTCCATTATTTACTATTAATAGTAACCTATGCATTACATCTGTTGAACAATATATGCATCCGTGTAAGACATATTACTCTTCGATGATATTTTGTATAGCATTTCCTAAAAAGGATATAAATAAACTGTGCTCTATAAAACAATATTAAACTATTTTGGCTAAATGTAATATAAGCTTAGAAATAATTTATAGTATTTGCAACTCATATAATTTTTGTTGTACAGAGTTTTAAATATAATTATTTTTATTTATCATTGTTTGAAACTCTTACACATATTTCTAAATTAAAAATACTACACATTACTGATAAGTTTTATGTGTATAAAAATATAATATATGCATTAAAGTGTTAGACAGTATTTTCAAAAATATACTTAGTATCCTTATTAATTATTTGTCAATTTTATAAGTAGTGAAAATACATGCGTACATAATTTATTAAAGTGAACATATATATAAAGGATTAATTTGAGATTAATATCTTATTGTTGTATCTAAACTAAACGAAAGTAAATTAAAGCTATTTTTAAGATATTTTAATTTTTATCATAAAAAATAAATCTTCACGAATTTTATAACATATGTAATATCCACTTAAAAGCAGATCTCAACGAATTCTTGACAAAGCTATAGGTCTCATGATGCTTTCTTAAAAACGTCGCAGTCACCGCTAGATCTTCCTAAATCTCTACGTAATAGATTAAATGCATGTAGCATATTGTAGATGCAAGATTGAAAGTTGTTGCCTAAAATAGTTTTTAATCAATGCAAATAAATTTGTAGGTCATATGATTCATATAAAATGTGGTAAGCTTGTATAGCACTATGTTAGCGCGATTTAATAAATAAGTAATTACTAAGTCGACAAGAGTTTTCGTGAATTTTTAGTTACTTCAAAAATAAGCACAATGTTACACAGCTACATGTGTTGTACCTAAAGAAACCCTATAAATGAAATTTGAAGATTCATCAAGAATTCATGTTTGACCAATATACGCAATTAGCAAATTTGCTTATATTTGATAGTAAATAAATCACACAACTCAAATATGATATATACTATATGTTAAAAGATTATAAAATTTATAATCTTTAATATTGCAAACTACTTTTACTCTCTTAGTGTTAGTGGTTTCAAAACTTATTTTTGCTTTGGTAACTTCATACGATCTGAAGTTTGACATTGGTGCTCTATATCTGTGCAACTATTATAAGTACCTTTTCTTAAAAAATTCTTTTGCAAAGTCACAACACCTAAGTTAAAAGCATGTACTGTACTTTACTTAGGTTCCTTAAGACTTTTCAAATAATTATGAGTTGCCAAATTTAGGCATGCACGGATCTCTTTTTTGCATGGCTTGGCATTTTTTGCGTCACAAATGCATTTTGTGTCGGGCCACAATGCTCCCCGTACGCTTTTTTAATTTAAATTAATCCCAAGTAAATCATTTTAACATATCAAAGATATTAAATCCCGCCATTTAGGCCACATGCAGCAAATTTTAGGCCAGAAGATTCGGAAAACTCTGTGCCCGAAAAAAAATTTTGCCGCCCACCCTAGACAGGGCAGCTAAAGGCATTATGTTAATAGGGAGAGGCGCGATGCGCAGTCAGAATTAGCGGCCAAGGCTTAAAGTTGTTGGGCCGTTTTAATTGGAGGACATAATGTCAAAGATTATAGGTATTGACCTCGGCACAACCAACTCTTGTGTCTATATCATGGAAGGTAAAGAGCCAAAATGTGTTACCAACCCTGAAGGTGGCCGCACAACTCCGTCAGTGGTGGCATTTACCGATAAGGAGCGTTTGGTCGGCGATATTGCCAAGCGGCAAGCTGTGACCAACCCCAAGCGGACGATTTTTGCCATTAAACGTTTGATGGGTCGTAAATATGCTGCCCCTGAGGTGGATCGCTGGAAAGAGCATTCCCCCTATACCATCTCCAAAGCTGCCAATGATGACGCTGGTGTTGAGGTTGATGGGCGCGTTTATAGTGCTCCTGAAATTTCCGCCATGATTTTGGCTAAATTAAAGGCTGATGCTGAAGCTTATCTGGGTGAGCAGGTAACTGAAGCTGTTATTACCGTTCCTGCCTACTTTAATGATGCCCAACGTCAAGCCACCAAAGACGCTGGCCGAATTGCGGGCCTTGAAGTCAAGCGGATTATCAATGAACCCACAGCCGCTTCCTTGGCTTATGGCGCCGATAAAAAATCCAACGAAAAGATCGCCGTTTTCGACCTTGGTGGTGGTACTTTTGATATTTCCATTTTGGAAGTGGGCGACAATGTTGTGGAAGTCCGTGCGACAAATGGAGATACCTTCTTAGGTGGTGAAGATTTTGACCAACGTGTCATTCATTTTTTGGTGGATGAGTTTAAAAAAGAAAACGGCATTGACCTGTCCAAAGACTCTATGGCTTTACAGCGCTTAAAAGAAGCCGCTGAAAAAGCTAAAAAAGACTTGTCTACGTCTATGGAGGCCGAGGTTAACCTCCCCTTCATTACTGCGGATCAAAATGGCCCCAAACATTTAATGCAAAAAATTTCACGGGCCAAATTAGAATCTTTGGTGAGTGATTTAGCCGAACGCACCATTGAACCGTGTCGTAAAGCCTTGTCTGATGCTGGTCTTGAACCCAACCAGATTGATGAAGTTATTCTTGTGGGTGGCATGACCAGAATGCCTTTGGTACAGCAGACTGTGAGCAAGTTTTTTGGCAAGGAACCCAACAGATCTGTGAACCCTGATGAAGTGGTAGCTATGGGTGCTGCCATTCAAGGTGGTATCTTAGCAGGTGATGTAAAGGATGTTTTGCTCCTTGATGTCACACCTCTGTCTTTGGGTATTGAAACCATGGGTGGCGTCTTTACACGCTTGATTGATCGCAATACCACAATTCCTACCAAAAAGAGCAATGTCTTTACTACCGCTGCCGATAATCAACCTTCGGTTTCCATCCATGTCTTACAGGGCGAACGCCCCATGGCCCAAGATAATATGACCTTGGGACGCTTTGATTTAACTGGGATTCCACCAGCACCCCGTGGTGTACCCCAAATTGAAGTGACCTTTGATATTGATGCCAACGGTATCGTCAATGTGTCAGCCAAAGACATGGGCACAGGTAAAGAGCAATCCATTAAGATCACGGCTTCTTCAGGTTTGTCGGAAGAAGATATCAATCGTTTGGTCAAAGAAGCCGAAGCCCATGCCAGCGATGATAAGAAAAAGCAAGAATTGATTGAAGCTCGCAATCAGGCCGACAGTTTAATTTATTCAACAGAGAAATCGTTGAGTGATTTGGGTGACAAAGCAGATGCGACTCTTAAGAGCACAGTGCAAAGTAAAATTGCCGATCTGCGTAAGGTTTTAGACAGTGAAGATGTGGAAGCCATTAAGCGGGCCACAAAAGAATTGTCAGAATCTTCTCATAAGTTGGCTGAACAACTCTATCAGCAGCAAGCTCAACCAGGTGGCGCCCAAGGCGCTAACGCTGGGGCGCAAGGTGCTGGGAGTGCGCAAGCCAATGATGATGTAGTTGATGCTGATTATACTGAGGTCAAGAAATAAGAGATTTCTTGCAGCAATCGCAATTGATATTGTAACCATCACTCATTCAAAACGATAAAAGGTGACCTTTATCTCCAACAGGTTGTAGGAGATAAAGGTCACCTTTTTTTGCCTTGACAGCAAAATATAGCTTCTATATACTTTTTCTAAAAAATATAATAGGGGCCTTTGTACATTTTATTGCGGGGTTAGTCAATTACGAGTTCCTTTAAATATAAGTAAGCTAAGCTCTATGTGCGTTTCTTGGCGTGATTTTAAAATTTGTGCGTGACTTTTGCCATGCACTTGGAGATTTTACACAGATTCTTTGCAAACTATGTACTTTTGCTAGATGACTTATATTTCAAGGCAATTGGCAATATATTGCAAATCGATAGTTTTTTTTAGCAACGGTCAACTTTATTTAACAATACATTTAGAAAATTATGATAATACATTTTAGCTATCATAACGAAAAGTGAAAACATATTTTTGTAGTCATTGATAAATAGTTTGTATGTAATTTGTAACTAATAAGCAATTGTATGTTATTTATATTCTATGTTATAGATAAACTTTAATCTGCAGAGAGATAAATTTTTACGTAAATCAAAAATTAAGAAGATAATAGATAGCATATGAAATCTTGCCAAATAATATATGCTCTTCTTTTATATAAGTATAAAAAATTGATCAAAACAATTTATGTTGTTCAGTCTGTGAAATAATAATGATTAAGAGATTGAATTTAAAAATTTAGATTAATATGAATATAACATAGTACAAGAAAATAAATTACCTTATATAAATTATTTTATAAAATATAATCTAACTTAGTCTTATTGATACTTATTATTCGCTATGATATAAACACAAACATCTTGTGGAATTTTTAAATCTTACTTGTACATCATGCAAAAGCTTCTATCTTGTTATTGATTTAGATACAAAGATATTACTTATTTTAGATTCTATTATACTTTCTATATAATATTTTGTAAATATCTTTGTTAACTGAAGCTCATAAAACAATAAGCAAGCTAGCATCATTGCAATTTATGAATAGATAAGATTGTAGTCTAAAATATTTTAGGTTTAACATTAGACTTAAATCTTTTAATTAGGCGGTTCATGGTC
This sequence comes from Desulfovibrionaceae bacterium, assembly GCA_017454005.1. Classification (GTDB taxonomy): domain Bacteria; phylum Desulfobacterota; class Desulfovibrionia; order Desulfovibrionales; family Desulfovibrionaceae; genus Desulfovibrio. The sequence goes on from JAFTDU010000015.1 coordinate 6,241, forward strand.
GCAGAGTCATTTTTGTGTATAGCAAGAAGTAAAAATTAGGAACAAGCTTTTTAGCGATAGGTATAATCTTAAATTTTAGGGAGAGAGTCGGTTATGTTGTCGAGTTGTTTGCGGTGGGCCTCGATGTGGCTGCTGCTAGGCCTCATAATAAGCTTAACGGCCTGTGCGCCGTTTATGGGTAAGGATCGTCAAGATGATCCAGAGCGCGAGCGGCTCTTTGCCCTGACCTTGCCTTTAACAGGTTCCCATGCCGACATAGGGGCGCGGATTTTGCGTGGCGCACGTTTTGCCGAACAGGAGCTTGTGCGACAGGGCTATAAAACGAAACTGCTAGTTATCGACACAGGCAAACCTAATTGGCTTAAACTTTTACAAACTTTACCCCAAAATTATATTGTTGTGGGTGGTCCCCTAGATCAAGGTGCATATAAAAGTATCAAATCTGCACGCATGTTACATAATCGTGTCTTTTTTGCTTTCTTAAATAATTTAGATGGCCATGATGAAGGCAGTTTAGCGTACAGATTTTTCCCAAGTCCCCAAGATCAAGTTGCAGCACTAGTGAATTTTTCTACAGCCAAGTTAAATATTAAATCCTTTGGCGCCTTTTATCCTGAAGACAAATACAGTCAACGCATGGTGACTCTCTTTGCAAGTGATGTTAAAAGGCGGCATCTGCCTTTTTACCAAGCAAGTTACAATGCGCGTATGCCAAATACGTGGCGCCAGTCGGCGCAAAGTTTAGTGGGTAGCAAGGCCACACCTGAGCAGCAACTGTGCGAAGCTGTGTTTGTGCCAGCTTCATTTAAGCATGTGGATAATATTTTGGCTAGCTTTTTAGCCCATGGCGAAGATCGTTTGGTTATGCTTGGCACCATGCTCTGGGAGCAGAGCTTAACTAGTAAACATATTACTCGACCCCAACGATATGAACTTGTAATGTTCCCTGGAGCCTTTAATAATCAAGTAAAGCTTGGTGACAAGCTTGGCAAGACTGATTTTTGGTTTGCTTTAGGCTATGATTTCGCAAGATTTGCGAGCAATTTAGGTTTGGTGAAGAAACCACTACCTGCAGAAATTGTTTGGCGGGCCAATCATGCAGCACGCGTGCTCAGGTGTCTTGCGCCCATCAGCTGGGATTCCCGCGGGGTTGCCACGCAACAGCTCTTCCTCTATCGCGTATCAGGTCAAGGGATTGTGCCTGTGGAGCCTAGATTTTTTAATCAACTTCGCGCCACAAGACGGGCCAATGCCCAGAGTCGCTTTCAGAAGGTCAGTAGTGGCGAATATATACCTGGCGAACAAGCCTCAGGCAGTATTGGCGAAGTGGATGAAGAGCTAGCTGCGCCACGCCGCTCCAAGCAAATATTGCCTGAAGTACAGGCCGAGCAAGGGACTGTAAAAAACAATGGCATACAGCCTAGGTTAGGTACTGTGCCGCAATCTTCCCACAAATTAAGTTTGCCTAAATCAGTAACACCAATGCAGCCCTAAGGTGATTGGAGGCTTCATGAATAACTCTAAGGTGATCGGTCTAGATGAAGTTGCGCACATGGCTACTTTGTCACGTTTGCAGGTGAGTCAAGATGAGCAGGCCATGTTTGCTACACAATTTGCATCCATTTTAAACTATATGGATATTTTACAACATGTGGATGTAAGTGGAGTAGAACCCCTTTATAGTCCAGTTGAGCATCATTTAGTACCACGATCCGATGATGCAACTCAACATCGCACTAGAGAAGAGATGTTAAATAATGCTCCAGTAGCAGATGAGCAATATTTTATAGTTCCACGCATTGTGTAGATTGTAACTGCAAAATTACAGACTCACCATTTAACCAATACTGTAGATCAATTCTGATGAGTGCTTTATACTATAAATCTTTGACCGAGATTATAAAAGCCTTACAAGCTAAAACTGTAAGTGTAACTGAAGTAACACGGGCCTGTCTTGATCGCATGACACATGTTGAGCCAACCTTAGGCGCTATGCTAGCAATAGCTAGTGATACGGCTCTAAAAGAGGCCGAAGCCATGGATGCAGCTGGGCCTGATCCTGCTAAGCCCTTGTGGGGTGTGCCTGTTACCATAAAAGATGTCATCTTAACTCAAGGCTTGCGCACAACCTGTGCGTCCAAAATGTTGGAGCATTTTGTACCGCCCTATGATGCTTTTGTGACGCAAAAATTGCGGGAAGCCGGATGTGTGATTTTGGGTAAGACCAACATGGATGAGTTTGCCATGGGGTCGACCACAGAAAATTCAGGTTTTCACCCCACACGCAATCCCTGGAATCCTTCAAGGGTTCCTGGGGGCTCTTCTGGAGGCGCTGCGGTTGCGGTGGTTGCTGGGGAGTCATATGCGTCTCTTGGCACAGATACAGGGGGCTCTATTAGGCAGCCAGCAGCTCTCTGCGGCTGTGTAGGTCTTAAACCCACCTACGGACGCGTCTCACGCTATGGTGTCATTGCCTATGGTTCATCCTTAGACCAAGTGGGGCCCTTAGCACGCAGTGTAGAAGATTGTGCTAGGGTCTTACAGGTCATTGCTGGATCAGATCCACATGATGTCACTTCTGCGCCTATTGATGTTCCAGATTATGTGACAGGTTTAGCAGAAGCAAGTCTTAAAGGTGTGCGTTTAGGCATTCCCAAAGAATTCTTTGATAAGGGGTTAGACCCACAGGTTGCAGCTGTCTGTGAAGAGACACTGAAAGCATGTGAAGCTGCAGGTGCGACTTTAGTGCAAGTGTCTTTGCCGCACACATCGGCAGCTATTGCTACCTATTACATTATTGCCATGGCTGAAGCTAGCTCCAATTTGGCTAGATATGATGGCGTGCGTTTTGGCTTTAGAGAGAAAGATGTGTCTGATCTGCAAGAGATGTATGTGCAGTCACGAACCACAGGGCTTGGCCAAGAAGTGAAACGGCGCATCATGTTGGGAGCTTTTGTGTTATCCTCAGGGTACTATGATGCCTATTATCGTAAGGCTGCACAGGTAAGAAGAATCATTCGTGATGAATATGTAACCGTTTTAGACACTGTAGATGCGATCTTTTGTCCCGTCTCTCCTGTCACAGCTTGGCCTCTAGGTAGCCATGCAGATGATCCCTTAGCTATGTATTTAATGGATGCCTATACCTTATCCTTAAATCTAGCAGGCTTGCCGGGCTTAAGTCTACCTGTAGGCAGTATAGACGGCTTACCTGTGGGCATGCAATTGATTGGCAAGGCCTTTTCTGAGGCAGAATTACTTAAAGTAGGGCACGCGCTAGAGGCTTTGGTAACACCTTTGGGTGAACCGCCGCTCTAAAAAAGCATGTTTTAAGTGAAGCAACGGCGTAGCAATTGAGACCCCCCATGAACTGATGTAAATGGGGAGTCTCAATTGCGGAATCAAGTAACTGGTTCTAAGTGCCTTTGTAAATATCAAGCATCATATTCAGTATGTGTTTATTTGCACTTATCTTTGAGCAAGGCCGCATTCAATATCCATGAGACCAATTACACGTGTCAGTACAATTGACAACAACTTCTAAATGATTCACGAATTTCAGAGCGAAGGTAATATTATTTTTGTGTAAATTAAATAATTTGACTGAAGTAATTTTTCTTCTATTTTGCACTGTGTCAGTAATTTAAAATGATTATCATTTTTTTTTTGGCTAATTTAACAAATACGCTGATTATCTTAGAATAACTGTTTTTTTAGTAATTTTCTTAGCAGTGGCTGGGCCATGTTAAAATGGTATTAGTCATGAGTATGACAGCATATCTGTTTGGCATTGGAATTTTAGGCGCATGCCTTGCAGTGTACGCATTTACAAGAACATAAGAACTGATGTCAGTAAGGCATGGGGCTTTCAAAGTTAAGTTTAGACTATACAAAACATCTGGATAAAGTTTAGTTCAAAGAAGTCCCCATGCTTTCTATCGATCATTAAGATCCTAAATCAAACTAAGTAAGTTAAAAAAGCAACTCATTGCTATAATGAAACAAGTGCAGCAAAGATGTCGCATAAAGAAAGGCGTGAGATGCCCTTTTGTTTGATTAAATACTGTGTAAGTCAGCACGTATAAATAGGAGACAGATCTACAAAGCTTAAGCCTCATGCAAATTTACATAGCTGCGTCTGTAAATTCTTTGAGGGCGGCTAAAGTCTGTTCTGCTTCATCTTTTGGGACGATGTGGATGGCAAAGCCTGCATGCACCATGACATAATCGCCCGGTTGCGCCTCGTTAGGCAATAGATCTAAGGAGGCCGTTAAATAGGTGTTGCTATTGCCAACCTTAACCTTAGCCAAATTATGGCCTTGGATCTCTGTTATTTGGGCTGGAATTGCTAAGCACATGGTTGCTCCTAGAAGACAGATAGGGGAGAGTGGTTACCACTCTCCCCTATCTTTTTTATAAAAATTTACTCAGGTGTATTTGTATGTTTCTTTCTGTAGGGATACAGAGCCGTGTTCCAATAGAAGACGTAATACGGCAGTGTAAAGAACATCATAAGATACGCCAGGCTTTTGGTGAACAAAAAATAATCGTAAAAGATATTAAATTCCATAGTTCCTCCACGGCCTAGTGATGTTCATCCTTGAAATTAGGATGTTCATAGAGAATGGGCATATGGTAAACAATGAACCGATAGGCTGTAACAATCATCGTTACCACGAAGACTGAGATTAAGATCTCCCAAATGCTGGGGAAGTAACGTTCAGCACTAGGTAACTGATAATTGAAGGCGATCATACAGATATTGAAGCGGTTCAAAACAATACCTGCTACCGCGTTCATGGAGGCATATTGGCAGAGTCGCACATTGCCTTCTCTTGACCCCTTGGCATAGAGGAGGGCTGGCAAGAGCACAAAGCCAAGCATTTCAACTAACCACCAAGCACCATACCCGGTGAAGAGGTAGTGCATATTGTTTTGCACTAACATGTCAATGAACTTCAACATAAAGTAAGCCATCAAAATGAATGAGGCTGCTTTAGCGAAGCTTAACACGACATTGTCACTTTCACGTAAGTGGGTCGCATCCATATAGTTATGGACACCCTTATGGGCAAAGAAGCCTTCCATGATAACCATGGAAGCACCAGCAACCATGGAACTCACGAAGAAGAAGAGTGGCAGGAATGGTGAATACCACAGAGGATGTAATTTCCCAGGGCAAATGAGATATAAGGAACCTAAGGAAGATTGATGTAAAGTGGATAAGGTCACACCAAAAATGGTCAACAAGATATTGATCTTATTGACAAAAGTGCGCCACTTTAACACCCATGGAAAACGGTGACTTAACCATTCACAGGGCGCCACAGAGAACTCTACAAAGAGTACTGTGAGATAGGTGGCCACACACAGGCCGACTTCAAACAAGACTGAGGTCGTACCTGGGAAGAAGAACATGTAAGGCAAACGTAGAGGATGACCTAAATCATATAAGAGGGCGACAACCACGAAGAGATAGCCTAAGAAGGCTGTTAAAACAGCGGGACGAGCTGCGGAATGGAAATGTTTCATGCCCATGACATAGCAGGCCACAGTAGTAAAGTAGCCGCCTGCTGCCAAACACACGCCACATAAGAGGTCAAAGCCAATCCACATGCCCCAGGGCTGATTGTCGTCCAAATTCGCAACTGAGCCAATGCCTTGGGTAAAACGAATAACCGTAATGACTAAGCCGACACTTAAGAGAATCCAGGTGATGATGTTCCCAAGGGTCGGTTTAAGCAGAGGCCCCATGTTGAACATCTTTTCCCGGGTGGGCATGACTATGCTGTGATTTTCCATGGTTAGGCCTCCTCCCCATGCTTGGCAGCTGTTTCCCGTGCCTTCAGGGCTTCAGCCATAGCCTTGCGACAGCGGTCTGCGGCGCCCTCACCTTCGGTTTCTTGGATCTTGCGCACAGCTGCATCCACAGCCAAGGCAATATCCTCACGGGCTTCGCGTTCCGTTTGTTCGAGGGCCTGTTTATGCATGGCTTCTCTACGTTTAGTCATGGCGTAAGCGCCACCAAAGAGCACAGGCCAGAAGGCGACAATCATTGGCACAATACCGAGAGCGCCATAGGTTAATTCACCCATAGGTTGGTTCCCAAGATGGGTGTCAAGGCCTAATTGTTTGAATTCAGGTCCAGCTAGGACTGGATTGTCTGGTGGGATGGGTGCTGCTTTGGGGTTAGCAGGAGCTAAGACCATCCAAGCTGTACCACCTGCATCATGCTCACCATAAATATAGTCTAAATACTTACCTGGATTGTTATTGATGCGTGCCCTGGCCACTTTAATTAAGTCGGTACGCCGCCCAAAGGTTAGGGCTTCCATGGGGCAAGCTTCCACACAACCTGGGATTTGTTTCTTGTCAAGACGTGGTTTGCAGAAGGTGCATTTCTTAACTAGCGGATCCCAAGCCTCATTGTATTCAAAGCCTGGAGCATAGAATGGACAGGCGATCATGCAATACCGGCAGCCTACACATTGGGTGCCATCATAGGTCACGCTGCCATCAGGTTGTTTTTGAAAGCATTTGGCAAAGCAGGCTGAGGCACAGGCTGGATCTTGGCAGTGAAAACACTGCAGCTTACGAAACACATCCTTGCCATTCATATTGTATTTATTGACAACGGTCCATTGCGTAGCGGAAGTGCGGCGTTTGGTATTACAGACGCTCAGATCGGAAAATGGTTTGTCAGGCTTGGGTAAGTGGTTAACCTCATTACAAGCCTCTTCACACTGCCGGCAGCCGACGCAACGAGTGGTATCATGCAGTACGCCGTAGCTTTCAGGATAGTAAGGAAATGTATGACTGGCTTTAGCTGTACTGGGGGTTGCGATAGCCGAGGCGACACTTGCGCTGCCAAGAAAAGTCAGGAATTTTCTGCGGTTCATGCTTAATCCCCCTTCTGTGCAACGCGAAGCTTATGACATCCCGTGCAATCTGTCTTGCGAGGCCGCTTGACTTGCATACCATCATGACAACCCATGCACTGTAAGTGGTAGGCAGCCTTTAATGGGGGACGTCCAGGATATTTCTTATCAATACGCGAATTATGACAGCTCACGCATTTGGGAGGTGTAGCCAGGGCAGGTGTATGATGATGGCAGGTCTTACAGAAGACTCTTGGTGAATTATGGAAGGCTTTAGCCAAGAGATTGCCTTTAATCTTACGTTCTACCGAGACAATGTGCCGTGCATGGTTAAAGTAATTGGGCTCATACTTATCGACAAGACTATCAATAACCATACGATAGTTCATCTTAGTAGGATCTGCGTATTTCACTTCTTTGCGTGCAGCAATAGTAGCTTCTGCTAAACGCATTCCTTCCATAGGATCGAGTTTACCAGCAACACCTTTAGCAAATTGCTCCTGTGTCATATTCGGCACTTTTTGGTGACAGACAGCGCACCATTGAGCATTGTGGTTAGGCTTAACGATGGAGTGGCAGCCTGCACATTCTTTGCGCTGACTATAAAGCTTGGTATGACAACTTACACAACTTTCAGGTGTGCGTCCGTTTTTGACTTGCCGAATATTTGTGGCGTGCATGGCACGTTCCAAAGTTACGAAGTTCCCTTCGGCACATCCTTCAACCGTGTGACAAGTAGTACAGGGTACTGGGTCGCCAGTATGGTGACATGTTTCACAATTCTGCACTTTAGATTCATGCAGTTTGTGGGTAAATACCACTGGTTTCATGCCCACAGCCCCGGGATTGGGCTTGGCACTGACGGGAAAAAGCACCTGCACCGGGAGAGCGCCGCTATCAGTAAGTTCCGGGGCTTTAGCGGCCATTGTGCCATCAGGCCCCCGGAACAACAGACATGCGGCTCCGGCTAGGGCAAATGCCGCCAGCAGAAGCAGTTTAGTGCGGTTCCTCATAGATGTTGTCCTTAGTTACAGACAGTCCCCAAAAATACTACCGTAGCACAGTGCTGGGTAGGTGACAGTTGCAGCTTGAGGTTTTGCAGGGACTCGAGCTCTACAATATTCTGAATTGCAAAGTGCGCAAGAGTAAGGCAAGTTTTCAACAGCACTTTAGAATTTGCTGCCAAACATGATGCTATGAAAAACCGAGAGCCACATAAAAAATCTAAAGCTCCCGCTTGCGCAGAGTGTGCACAAAACGTTTGGTTTAGTTTAGCTGCTCTTAGAGCTTACGTCAACTTAGCGCACTAAATGGCAGCGCAAGTGCTAAGATTTGCTGAGAGACATGGGAAAATTACATTGTGGGCAAGACCAAGGTGAAAAATAGGCTAATTTGTGTACAGATGTGTCTTTAGATATTATAAATGCGAGCAATAAATCATACTAAAAAGTTTATGATAAAACATACTATAAAATACTAACAAGACTTATGCTTTAATTTTCTTGTATATTGGATATAAAGAAGAAATAATTTAAAAGATTTATTTTTATCCACAATTATATATGATTATAAAAATATTGCACTAATAGTTATAATAATGTGTCACCATATATTATTTACATGGTATAATATGTACATTAATAAATGAAATATTGATTATTAAATGTTATAATAAGTAGTCTAGTTCATATATTTTATTGAATTAAATTTTAGCATATGTATTGATTGGCGATATAAGGTTGTAAAAAATTGTCCACAATTTATTACTGCATAGTTATTACTGTAAATGAGATTTTACTAACTGTTATTTTATACACAATTCTAGAATCTTATAATATAATACATTATCACAATAAATCATATAAAATAAAATATGATTTGTCTTTATAACTGATAATGAAATATCTAGTTCATATTTTTATACAATATAGTTTAATACTATAACAAGGTTTACAAAAAATATTTGTCTTAGTATTTCTGCATTGTTTTAGCGTACAAAAAATAATATTAGAATCAACGTAATCTTAGCTTAATATCATATTACTTTTCTTAATTAAGTATAGTACATATTAATATTGATAATCCCTTGAATTGAGATTAAATATGTGATCCTTTGCTTATCCCAAAGGATCACAAGGTTGTTGTGGCAGAGATCCCATTTTTTTGGACATATCTATTTTAGTCAGGTTGTAAGCTGTGCGGATCATAGCAGGTCAATTTAGAAGTCGGGTGTTGCAGACACCCAAAGGTTCCATTTGTCGCCCGGCCATGGGGCGTACGCGGGCGGCGATTTTTTCCATGCTCACAGCCCGTGGTCTCAATTTTACCACTACCTATGTGCTCGATCTTTTTGCAGGTAGCGGCTCGCTAGCTTTTGAAGCCTTAAGCCGCGGGGCCTTGGGTGCAGTGCTTGTGGAAAATGCCGCACCCTGTATTAAATGTTTAGAACGCAATCGGGGAAACTTAGGCTTAGAGACAAAGGTTACAATTGATTCCCAAGATGTTTTGCAATTTTTGCGGAAGGAGAGTCCGCAAACCTTTGGCCTCGTTTTTTTAGATCCGCCCTATAGGCGCGATGTAGTCAATCAAGCCCTGGAACTTTTGTGTAGCGGGAACTGGCTGACCGAAGGGGCCTTTGTTTTATGTGAACTGGAAGCTGAATATCAGGTAACTTTTCCAGAACCACTTAAGCCCTGTTGGCAACGGAGATTTGGGCAGACGCTTGTGTCTGTTGCCAATTTTGCGTCAACTAAATAGGCTAAAGCCTGATACTTACAAGCACGCAGTCTTAAAATGCAGGGCAATTGCACTTTCTGCCCTGATTTTGTTTGTTCCAGCAGTCCTTTGAACTTAACTTGTGCTAAGTGTCGAGAGAGGATCTCTCATGCGTGTTGCTTTATATCCTGGAACCTTTGACCCTATCACCAATGGGCATATCAGCATAATTGAACGCGGATTACAGGTGTTTGATAGCTTAATCGTTGCTGTCGCTCATGATACAGCCAAAGTACCGCTGTTTTCTTTAGCTGAACGTACGCAATTAGTTCAAGATGCCTTACAACATATGCGCCATGTGGCTATTGAGAGTTACATTGGATTAACTGTGCAGTACGCCAAAGAACGCGGCGTCTGCGCTATTTTACGGGGATTACGTACGGTCAGTGATTTTGATTATGAGCTGCAATTGGATCTCATGAATCGTCATCTTGCCAATGATGTACAGACTGTGTTTTTAATGGCAGACCCGCGTTGGTTATATATTAGTTCAACCAGCATTAAGATCTGTGCAAGTCAAGGTGCCACAGTGGCGGGTTTGGTGCCTTTAAATGTAGAGCAGAGCCTGGCAAAGAAATTTCCGCAGTATCCATTATCCCACAAATAATTTTGCTGCTTGTTTTACCTAATATGAGCAATTGTTATACGCAGACTCCTCTTCCTGTAATCTGCCTGGCAGGACCCACAGGCGCTGGGAAAACTAGCTTAGCCCTCCGTTTAGCCCAAATCTTAAATGGTGAAATCATCAATACAGACTCAAGGCAGGTCTATCGTGATTTTCCAATTATTAGTGCCCAACCAAGCCCTGAAGAACAAGCAAGTTTTCCGCACCACCTCTATGGCTTCTTAGACACAAATAAAAAGATTAGTGCAGGTGAGTGGCGAGCCATGGCGGTTGAGAAAATACGCGATGTCTTAAAGCGTGAGCATGTACCCTTACTTGTTGGCGGCACAGGTATGTACTTTGAAGCTTTATTACACGGTATTGCCCCTATTCCACCTATTGACCCTAAATTGCGGGCCGAGTTAGAAGAGAGGGCTGACCAGGAAGGAATCCAAAAGCTCTATCATAAGTTGCAGGAAGTAGATCCAGCCTATGCTGCCAAAATTCATCCCCATGATCGTCAACGTATCGTGCGGGCTCTTGAGGTCTTGGCCCAAACCGGGGACACCTTTACAACTTGGCACACACGTACAGGTCTCTCTATGCCTAAGTGTCAGGGGCCCTTATTGGTTTTAAAGGTAGATCTAGAGTGGCTTTTACCGAGGTTAGCCCACCGCATTACGATAATGCTAAATCAAGGAGCCATTGAGGAGGCGCAAGCGGCCTTTAAGAAGTGTCCTTTGGCTACAGCACCTGGCTGGACTGCCATTGGTTCTATGGAGCTTTTAGCCTATTTACAAGGGCGCCTAGAACTGTCTCTCTGTTTGGATTTGTGGCTTAAAAACACCAGGGCTTATGCTAAACGGCAAAATACATGGTTTCGGGGACGCAAAGAAGCCCAATTTTTTGCAATGCAAGATGCAGAGACTTTAGTACAGTGTGCCCAAAAGGCTTGGGAAACATTGCAAAACAACATATACGTAGATATTTAAATATTATAGATAATTGACGACATGTAAAATTAAATATATACTATGTTCTTCTAACCGTTCGCTTAAATTCTTTAATGTAATTTTGTAAGATGAATAGTTTTTTTAAGTTTTTTACGACAAGTTATGAAAACATATGTTCTAAATAGAATATATATTGAAGAGCTCAACATTACTTAATAACATCTTTGTATAATCGTAGACTATCTTATGGTTAAGAATATATTAATATTAAGAAGAGAGTTGTTGTAAGATAAACTGTGATCTAAGATTTGTAAAAATATCCATGATACTTTTTTAAAGACGTAAACAAAAACGTACGCTCAAAATAGACTTATGCAGAGATCTGCCAATAAATTATTTGCTAAGCGCTTTGTGGCCTGTGAACAATGGGGACCTGTGCCAAAGCCGCCAGGATTTGATAGCTGGGATGCTGTGATGGGTATAGCGCTTGAAGAAGCACAATTAGCCTGGGAGGCTGGCGAAGTGCCTGTTGGCAGTATCGTGCTAAATAAGGGCGGCGAAATTGTCGGTAGAGGTCAGAATGCTTGCATTAAGAACCATGATGTTTCAGCCCATGCTGAGATTATGGCTTTGCGGATGGCAGGTAAGACACTTGGCAATTATCGCTTGAATGATTGTGTGCTCGTGGTTACCTTAGAACCCTGTGCCATGTGCGCTGCAGCCATTGTCATGGCGCGACTTGCTGGGGTTGTATATGGTTGCGTAGATCAGCAAGCTGGAGCTGTGGTCTCACGCAGTGAATACCTAGATGTGCCCTTCTGTCAGGGGGCCCCAGTGTGGCATTTGGGAGGAATCCGCGCTTTTGAGTGTTGCTACATGTTGCAGCAATTTTTTGCTGAAAAGCGCTCCTAAAATATTGGGATCAGTTTTTTCTAAGTGACGCTTGGATCGCATCATGATCTAAGATTTAACGTTACTTCAAAATAGATTATTGAATGAGTTTGGAGGTTCATGTGAGTGAGAGAGCTGAAGATTTGACCATTGAGTATGAAGAAAATGGTCAAATTATTGTCAAAGAGTTAGATAAAGTGATTTTAAGTAAAGGCGCCTGGGCGACTGTTTTGTTTAGGTATCAAGAATGGCGCCAAGCAAGCAATGATTATGGTCCTGAAAAATATGCAATCAGACGTTACCAAAAATCTGGTGGCGAGTATCATCAAAAATCGAAGTTTGTAATTTCTAGTGCAGATCAAGCACAAAAGATAATTACGGCCTTATCTGGGTGGTTAAAGGAAAATAATGCGGAAACTGCTGAGCAGGAGTAATTTAAGAACACCTTATCTTAAGAAGTGTTGTTCTTTGAACGCTTAAGCGCTTGCTATAGCCAAAATTTATTTGTGAGTTAATCAAGTGACCTACCACGCAGCATCTGTGTGGCAGATCACTTGATTAAGACGCACCTAAAAACATTTTACACGCCATTATTCATATTATTAAAATTGTATACTTTCTACCTTGTGAGAATAGACAATAATATCATCAAAATTCTAAGACTTTGTATAATGCTATTAATAATATTTGAAAGTTTAGTTATACATAAATAAAAAATTATATTTTTAAATAATATAACATATAAGAAAACAAATTATTAAATTATAAATTTATCATAGCAAATTGTGTTTTATATCTATTTGAAATTAAATATAAGTTATTAATAAAATTACAAAATTATCAATACTTTTTCTCATAATGTATTGATTCATTGTTTACTCAATACGCATTAATAGATGTTTCTAGTAACTATAATAAGGTCTAGTTGTTGATTTTAGAAACTATTTATATCAAGGATATAGATTAAAATCCAGCAAAACATTCGATAAACATTGCGTAAGATCACATAATATTTATTGATTTTTAAGATCAGTTAAATAAAAATATTGTAATAATTTAATATATTTACAATAAAATTCAATTATACATATATATAAGATCTGCTATACATGAAATCGCAATGTTTTATGTTAAGACATGCTATATATAAAATTATATGAATGTAAGGATATTCAATTATGGAGCGTGTTATAACAACTGGTGAACAAAATTTTTCATATTTACGTGAACATAATTATTTTTATATTGATAAAACCAACTTCATTAAAGAATGGTGGCTTGGCGGAGATAGAGCAACTCTTATTACTAGACCCCGCCGTTTTGGCAAAACGCTGATGCTTGACACTGTCAAAACCTTTTTTTCACCTGAATTTGCAGGGCGGTCTGATCTTTTTGCAGGTCTTGAGATTTGGCAAGACGAAGAATTGCGTAAACTACAGGGTACAATTCCTGTGATTTTTTTATCGTTTGCTAGGATCAACGATGATAAGTATTCCGACATAATCTATAGAATTAAAGCAAACCTAGCAAGTATCTATGGCTCTTTTAGCTCTCTAATCGATGTGAATGCTATTCCTCAATCTGAAAAGGAACTTTTTACTTCAGTTCATGTTTCTATGTCTGATGCTGTAGCACAAGACTCGCTGCATTATCTGTGTAAATTTGTGACAATTCAGCGCAAAATTAAACCCATCATTCTTTTAGATGAATATGATACACCATTGCACGCAGCTTGGATGAATAAATATTGGGATCAACTTGTTAATTTTATGCGTGGCTTTTTTAATGCAACGTTTAAAGACAATCCTTGGATTGATAGATGTCTCATTTCAGGAATAACTCAGGTTGCCCAAGAATCAATTTTTTCAGATCTCAATAATCTTGAAGTAGCAACTATAACTAGTGAGCTTTATACAGACTGCTTTGGCTTTACTGAATCTGAAGTTTTTGCTGCCATGGATGAGTATGGTTTAAATGCCAAAGAAAAAGTTAAGCAGTGGTATGATGGTTATATCTTTGGAGAGCAGAGAGAAATTTATAATCCTTGGTCGATTATTAAGTATCTTAAGCGAGGAAAATTTGATAATTATTGGGCTAATACTAGTTCAAATGCTCTTGTTGGGGAACTAATAGCTCATGGAAATATACAGATTAAAAAAGATATAGAAATTCTTTTACAAGGTCAATCTATTTTCACAAAATTAGATGAACATATTGTATTTTCTCAATTATATAAAAATAATCAGACAGTTTGGAGTCTACTTTTAGCTGCTGGATATGTGAAACCTATATCATATATACAAGAGAAAGATTTATATGAAATTATTTTAACAAATCTTGAAGCTAAAATTACTATAGAAACAAAAATAGCAGAATGGTTTTCTGATGTTAGTATGAATCAAAATGAGTTTAATATAGCTCTCTTAAATAATAATCTAGATGATATGAACGAATCGATGACAAATATTGTTGAAAATGTTTTTAGTTATTTTGATACAGGAAAAAATCAGGCAGAAAATTTCTACCATGCTTTTATTTTAGGCTTAATAATTAATATGAAAGATCGATATACTATTCGTTCTAATCGTCAAAGTGGACTCGGTCGCTATGATATCTGTATGTTCCCAAAGCATCAGGACGATAAAGGTATTGTCATTGAATTTAAAGTCAATAAAAATAAGCAGGAAAAAGATCTTCAAGCAACTTGCACAAATGCTTTACAACAAATTAAAGAGAAAAAATACATAAATGAGTTGTTAAGTCATAATGTAAAACGAAACAATATTTATATTTATGGCTTTGCCTTTAATAAACAAGAGGTGTTAATTTGTGGCGGATTAGAAGCAAACATCAATTTATCTAATACTAAATAGTTGAATTTAAAAAAATATATGTTGCGATTTAAAATCAGTAATAACTAGAACTAACAAATGATTATATCTTAACGCAATAAGGACTATTCACTAAATAAAATGTTTTATTTAGTATAGTTTTAATATGATATATAAAAATTAAAGATATTTGTTAATCAATATAAAATTAAATTATCAATATATTAAATTTAGTTTGATACATGATGAAGTCAGATGTCAAGAATCATATCACTAGGAGAACAAAGTTTTCAAGCTTTAATTCAAGAGAATTATTTTTATATTGATAAAACAAAATTCATTAAAGACTGGTGGCTTGGCGGCGATCGCGTAACCCTGATCACTAGACCCAGGCGTTTTGGCAAAACACTAATGCTTGATACCGTCAAAACATTTTTTTCGCCTAAGTTTGCAGGGAGATATGATCTCTTTGAGGGACTTGAAATCTGGAAGGATGAAAAGTTTCGTCAACTGCAGGGAACAATTCCTGTGATCTTTTTATATCTTGCTAAAATAAAAAATGTAAATTATGTGCAAACTATTGAAAATATAAAAGATTCATTAACAACTATTTATAAAAGATTTAAAGCGAATCTAAATTTAAGTTTACTCTCAGATGATGATCAAGAATTATTTACTTCAGTACATAAGTCAATGTCTGATGTAACTGCACAAAATGCATTGTTGAATCTTTCAGAATTTATTGAGCGATATCTTAAAATTAAACCAATTATTCTCATTAACGAATACGCTACCCCACTTCAAGAGGCCTGGTTAAAAACTAGTGGAATGATCTCAGTGATTTCATGCGTGTTTTTTTCAATGCTACATTTAAGAGTAATCCATATTTAGAACGAGGTTTAATAACAGGTATTACACGTGTAAGTAAAGAATTAATCTTTTCTGATATGAATAATCTCAGAGTAGTGAGTATAACTTCTAAACGCTATGCTGAATATTTTGGTTTTACTGAAGAAGAAGTTTTTGCATCGATGGATGAATACGGTTTAATAGACAAGGCTGATGTGAAACGTTGGTACGATGGATATATTTTGGGCAACCAAAAAGACATTTATAATCCGTGGTCGATCATTAATTATTTATCAGAACAAGAATTTGCTCCATACTGGGTAAATACTGCTTCCAATGTTCGTGTTGGCGACTTGTTCGTGCGAGCCTCAGCCATTGTTAAGAATGAAGCAATTGCTTTGTTGCAAGGAGAGAGTATCGTAACTAAATTGGATGAGAATATTGCATTTAATCAATTATATACGATAGCTGGTACCATTTGGAGCCTCTTAATGGCTGCTGGCTACTTGAAAGTGCTGCAGTTTGATCGTGTACAAGAAACATATGAACTTACATTGACAAATTATGAAGTTAAATTGCTTTTACACAAACTTTTTTCAGGATGGAATCCACTAACAACTAAAAATGATTTTCTGCAAGCACTTTTGACTGATGACATCAAAAAAATGAATAAAAGCTTGCAACGAGTTGCAACAGGCACGATTAGCTATTTTGACCCATGCAAAGAGCCTGAGCTCTTTTATCATGGATTTATGCTGGGCCTTGTGGCTGATTTAGAAGGTCGCTATAAAATTAGTTCTAACCGCGAAAGTGACTATGATTGCTATGATGTGACATTGTTTCCCCTGTGTCATGGAGATCATGGTATTGTACTTGAATTTAAAGCTCGCGATATTGACGACGAAAAAAATCTAGAAGATACGTGTTCAATGACTTTACAACAGATTATCGAGAAAAAATATATAAGTGAGCTGCAAACATTTGGTATAAATATTTCAGACATTTATATTTATGGATTTGCCTTTCAGGGCAAAGAAATTTTGATACGTGGTGGAGCCTATGCTACAATAGATGTGATCAAATGATTATATGATATTTTAAATTTGTTGTTATAACTTGTACTAAATCTACATAATTTTTTTATGATTACATCTTTTTACTTTGTAACATATCATAAAAATTTTTAATTTGTATCATATATAGATCTATATTAATGTTTGAACTTCGTTATGCAAGAGCCCCTGTTGGTCTTACTTTTTTTTCTGATCAGCCATTCAAACATATCGCCGAAACGTAATCTTTTAATTACTATATTATAGTTGTCATAAATATAGTACCATAGTTGAAGACTTTATATCAAACTTGTTGATATTGCTATTATATAGAGCCATTTATAACTATTTTCGTAATTTAATATAAGTCTCTTCATATAAAACAAAGAGACTTATGCAATATAAATTATACATAATTTTAGTATGTAAAAAAACAAATATGTTAAATACAATTGAAAAAATTATATTTGTAGTAACCAATACGCAAATTATAAGATCACACAAATTTTGTTTCTATATACATAATATATGAGCGTATATATTCGTATATCAGTATAACAAATTTTTTGTATGCATTGTTAATCTTCTCTAAAATTTTGCTTGCTTTTAGATAAAAAATAATATCAGTGTTGTGCAACGTAGTTTCAGAGCTTGTACATGCATCTATGTCAAGGTTGAATATAATTAAAACACATCTTTCTGACTGTTAGTCGAAATACAAGATTAATCTGCGACAGACTTTTACGCTGGTATGATATGCTATTTTTTAATAATTTTGCCATATCAAAAGTATTGCAGATTAAAAATATGTACTGCTCTGTGAGTTATTGCAATACGTTTAGACGACGTTCATGTAAGATAAATCAGAGAATAATCTTAAGAAACTTTTGCGCGACCATAGACGAAGCTAACTGTCATAGCATAGAGGCATTTGTGCTTTTTAAGTAAAGTTAAATGCATGTGCTTCTCTATGCTTGTATGCCAAAATTTAGATCCTGTGCTGTTTTAGCTTTGGGTATCGTAATTAGTCGATCCAAAAAAAATGGAGGAAGCGGCTATACGCCTAGCTAAAAGGGCCAAAACCACCTCATCAACTCACCAGTTTTTGCCCCAAATAAGCCAAAAAGTGGTGAGTTTGGGAGAGGGGCGATCCTCTAAAAGCCAGTTTCTGTATTTGGGCATATTTTTTTCATTGACAGAGAGATTATTATTTAATATGATAATTTTATTTTTAGGTTATTCGTAGCATCGCATGCGCTAATTTTGAA
>JAFTDU010000016.1 GCA_017454005.1 Desulfovibrionaceae bacterium
GTCTCAAGCTTTGCATTATATTGACCCATGGCATATTGTAATTTCAAGAGATCTGCTTGATTGATATCACCATTACTACTTATACTATTGATCTTATCTTGTAAGGCCTTGCCATCTTTCTCGAGTCCTGCAACGCCTGTATTAAAGATCTTGCCTATATCAACGCCACTTACTTGGCTCATATTGTGCCTCCTTAAGACTAGCCTGTACGCT
The DNA here is from genome assembly GCA_017454005.1 of Desulfovibrionaceae bacterium. GTDB lineage: Bacteria > Desulfobacterota > Desulfovibrionia > Desulfovibrionales > Desulfovibrionaceae > Desulfovibrio. The sequence continues at coordinate 214 of JAFTDU010000016.1, forward strand.
GGGCTAAAGACTTCAGCATATCTTGCATACTCTTTGTCACTGATGAAATCGTCTCAAGCTTTGCATTATATTGACCCATGGCATATTGTAATTTCAAGAGATCTGCTTGATTGATATCACCATTACTACTTATACTATTGATCTTATCTTGTAAGGCCTTGCCATCTTTTTCGAGACCTGCAACGCCTGTATTAAAGATCTTGCCTATATCAACGCCACTCACTTGGCTCATCTTGCGCCTCCATAAAGATTATGACGGCTCATTTAAAATATCTTTGACAACTAAACCTAATTTTTTCATTCTAGAATTTAATGTCGTGCGATTAACACCTAACATATGCGCTGCACCCCTGGGGCCTGCAATTAAGCCATTACAAGCTTTAACTGCCTGTTTAATTTCCTCAACCATGGATAAATTCTTGGGCTCTGCTTCTTTTGGAGGAAGAGGTGCTGCGACTTTTTTAGGCGGCATTGTGTGCTGTGGCTTTAAATCTAGCTCTAGGGTCGTACCTGTACTTAAAATAACTGCTCTTTCAATGACATTGCCCAATTCGCGAATATTGCCAGGCCAGTCTTGGGCTATCAAGGCGTCTATTGTCGCAGGCGCGATTGTCTTTAAAGGCTTTTTCATCTTCCTAGCATGTTCAAGCATAAAATGCTCGGCTAAGAGAGGGATGTCTTCACGCCGCTCCCGCAAAGGTGGAAGATGTATTGGGAAGACATTTAAGCGATAATAGAGATCTTCGCGAAAACGTTTTTCTTGAATCAGTTCCAAGAGATCTTGATTGGTGGCTGCAATAACCCTGACATCTATGGGAATAGTTACTTGGCCGCCGATACGTTCCAGTTCCCGAGCCTGTAAAACGCGCAAGAGTTTGGGTTGTAGGGTAATGGGCATATCCCCAATTTCATCAAGTAACAGGGTACTGCCATGGGCCAATTCAAAGCGCCCTTTATTCTGTCTGGTGGCACCTGTAAAAGAGCCTTTTTCATGCCCAAACAGTTCACTTTCAAGTAAGCTCTCTGGCACAGCGGCACAGTTCATTTTGACCATGCGCTGTTTGTGTCTGGGGCTTGCCGCATGGATTGCTTCAGCCACAACCTCTTTGCCGGTGCCTGTCTCTCCCAAAATTAAGACTGTGCTATCGCTTTGGGCGACAAGCGCAATCTGATAGAGTACCTGTTTAATGGCAGGGCTCTGCCCAATTATGAGGCCTGGGCTTTTGGTAGCAATTTCTGCGGCCAAATAGGCATTTTCATCAACCAAACGTTCTGCAGTTTGGTGCACTGCGGCATAGCTTTGGGCATTCTGGACAGCACAGGCAACCGCTTGCCCTATTTGGCCTAAAAGACTTAGGCAGGCTTGGGTAAAGAGTGCTGTATCACTGTGGGCTAAGAGTAAAGCGCCTAAGCATTTTTGCTGTAAAATTAAGGGTACAACACAAACTATTCTGTGGCCACAGCGCCCAAAATATTGCGCTATTGGGTCTTCTTTACAAAGATCAGGATTGGTATTGAGGTGCAGAATACCTGGAGTGCCTGTATCAGGTAAGTAGTTCAGAAAACTTTTGTTTTTTGAAATTAGCTGCGGGGCTGGCACACTGTTCTCTTTGCCACTTGAGGCACAGAAGGTTTTGACCTGAGTCTCATCTATTTCCACAACCAAACCAATGTCTTTGAATGCGAAAAAACGGCCTAAATCGTGGGCTAAGAGGGCCAACATCTCTTCGAGCTTTAACGTACTCATGGCAACTGTTGTTACAGCTACCAAAATATTGAGTCTGTCACGTTCAGCCCTTAAGGCTGAAACCTCCATTTCTTGAGCCTCGCGCTGTAAAATCTGCGATAAACTTGAGGTCAAAAGGCCCGTCAAGATGCGACTTAAAGCCATGTGGCTTTGGGCAAAGGGTGCGCCAGAGCTTCTTATGAGAATTAACAGCGCATAGTAACCTGGCACATCCACAGGCAAAGGTAATAACAGACAACTCTCGGCATCGCTTAAAAAAGGTAGTTGTGCCACCACTGGAAATTTTTTTTGGAGAGTATCTTTGGCTAAGATGCACGGCTCACTTTGCCTAAACCACACATATTTGGCATCTGGCGGCAGTTCAAGAGGTGTGCACCCACAGTTTTGCGTTCCACTCTCTTGGCAATAGGAACGCCCATTTTCTTGTAAGGGTGGTTCCAGCATCAAAATGAGCCGCTTGAACTCAAGCAAAGGTTCAGTACAGAATTTGATGCAACGCAAGAGATCTGGGATGCTTTTTTGTTGCGGTAAAAGATGGGCTGCGGCTAAAATAACATCAAGGTTCAGGTAAGTGTTGTGCTGGGCTGCTGCAGACTGCATCTTGAGCTCTCCTTATACTTTTCTTAAAGCAAAAGGGGTGCCAAAGTGCACTCTCCCGTCTGCTCGGCAAATGCTAAAATTTTACCTTGGTCATCGTCATTTTTGATGTAGTTAGTCATCACTAGCGACGACCACACCCTAGACATTGCAGAAAAGGCTGCCTTGATCTAGTATTTAGTTTGTTGACAAGACTCTTGACCCCCCTAGTTTAGATGCATTGGCAGGGGCTTGTCGAGAGAGAGTCTTTTTTGTCTCCCAAAGCATACTTTGAGACGAAAAGCTGTTCATCTTTTTCATACTAAGTTTTCTTCATGATACAATTATGATGTGTGAGAACTTTTTAAGGCGCATATCATGACAATTCAACTTAAATTATCGCTCTCTATAACCTGCGCCGTTGCTGCAACCATTATTTTAGCGCTCATTCTCACCTGGGTGAGTGTCAGTACCTTTATTGTAGCCTCTGAAGAAGCCCATTTTGCATCTATGGCCCAAAATGTGGAGAGTAATTTTGAATCTTCTTTCCATGAGTTTTTAAATGCCAAAGTACGCGTGGTGCTCAAAACCAAAAATGAAATATATTCTTTGATCTTGAATGCTTGGCATGATGTTGGGGCGATCGAGCGCATCTTGCCGCCGTCAAAAGAGCGGGATAACGTGCGGGCCAATTTGTTAAAAGAACACCTTTTGGATCTTGATTCAACCCCACGGACGTCCCATTTACAGCTCATGCTCACAACGAGTACCGACTTGATCTTGGGGGGCTTTCCAGCCTTGGGACTCCCCCCTTGTGCACGCGATTTTAGCCACAAATATATTGGGGATATCGTGGCGCAGTTGCCAGAAGAAGGCGCATTTTCGTTGTGGCCCCTACCCAATTTGCAGAATAAACAGATCCTGCTCTTTATGCTGCCCATACCCCCTGGAACCATTGATAGTACTTCCCAAATTAGCTATTCAGATCGCATGCTCGTGGCAGGCATGCCTCTAACATCCCTCTTTGCTGAGGCTGAACAACTCCTGCAGGATCGCCTTACAACGGTACAAAACGTCTTTGACCGCATTCTATATTATAAAGAAGGCTGCATCATGCTCTGTGATGCCCAAGGCAAGCCCACAATTAAAAGTGGTAACCCTAAGCCCATTGCGGCCCAACTGCCTGCCTTATGTGCCGCGGCACGCAAAAAAGGCAAGGTTATGGAGCATGTAGACACAAGTCATGGCAAATACCTCTGTCATGTAGCTTGGATTCAATCTTATGACAGCTTTTTTGTCATGTCAGCAGGGTTTGATGAATTAAGCGCACCCTCTAAAATGTTGGTGTCCCGCTTAGGTGTGGCCGGATGTATCATTTTACTTGTCGCTATCTGCTGTACTGTCCCCATGGCAATACGCACCCTTAAACCCTTACAGGTGTTACGCGACTGTACAAGTGAAATGGCTGAAATAGATCCCACCTCGCAGGCAGGACTCACGACCATGGAAACCATGGTCAGTGAACATTTAAATGTGCAACGTCGCGATGAGCTGGGTGATTTAGCTAGATCTTTTGCCACCATGGGCAGCAAATTGGCCAAAAATATTCGGGCCTCCTTTGCAGCCATGACCGAACAAAAACGCCTGGAAGGTGAGCTGTCTGCCGCACGCGACATTCAGATGAGCATTTTGCCCATCTTGGATGAAAGTAAAGCTGAACCAGGCTTTATGGTCTCAGCCTTTTTGGAACCGGCCCAAGAGGTGGGCGGCGACCTCTATGACTCTTTTACAGTGAATAAAAACTTGAAAGCCTTGGTCTTGGGGGATGTGTCAGGCAAAGGTGTACCAGCGGCCCTCTTTATGACCATGTCTGTGACTTTGATTCGCTATGCCTTGCGCTCTGGCTTAGCTCCAGCCCAAGCCATGTCGCGTGTCAATGATCTCCTTGAAGAGCATAATTCTGGCAATATGTTCGTCACCCTCTTTTTGGCCTTATACGATCCTAAGACAGGGCACTTGCAATATGCCAATGGGGGACATTGTTTACCCTATATTGTTAGTGAAAATGGCAACTTGCGTCAGTTAGAAAATCTCAGCGGCCCCTTGGTTGGAGCCATGCCTAACCTGCCCTACATTGATTTTGAAGATCAACTGGCCCCCGGCGACCGCATTTTTATCTATACCGACGGCTTAACAGAAGCTATGAATGCCACAAAAGAGCTTTATGGTGAACAGAGGTTAGCGCAATGTCTCAAGCTCCATGCCCAAGATCATCCCAAAGCTTTACAGGAAGCCGTGTTTAACGATATTTGTGCCTTCCGTAAAACTGAGCCACCTTCTGATGACATCACCATGCTTACAGCCTTGCGCACGTAAGTAAATCCAGAGCTTTACCCGTAAATTTAGTTGTAACTCACAAATGATTTCAACAAAATAAATATGAGGTGTTAGATTCAAAAAACTAACACCTTTTTTTGTGCTCAACAATTAACTCTTTTCAAATCACCTTTTCCTGGTTTAAAATTTTCTGAAGAACGTGATAATTTTAATTTTTAAATTAATTGCTACAATATTAAGTTACCTAGTAATATTTTACATAATTTTACAAGATATTTAAGTAATATTGGAAATAATTAAAGATTAGTCAATTCTCTTATATATGCTATTTTAAGCAAACAATGCATTTATAATAAATTAAAGAATGCTCAAAGAAAAAAGTAACACTTATCGCAAACTCTTTCCTAGCAATCAACCCATGTGACCAAATCAAGACACTACATAATTAGCAAAAGCTATGTTCAACCTGCAAAGCTAACAAAATGGTTATTGGTACTTGCGAAAATAAAGGTACAGAACTACATCAACAATCGTTCTTAATTTTATATGTGTTCAAAAAGTGATGCTCTTTACTATACCCACTCTGTACAATACCACGGCAATAGATTTTTGCAATTTGAGGTTCAGCTTAATGTCATTACCTACTCTGTCACAGCCTGAAGAACGCCGCGGCAAAGGACGCCCGCGCTGTTTTGATCATGATCAGGCACTAAAGCAAGCTTTAAAAATTTTTTGGGCTAAAGGATATGAGCCAACATCTATAGCCGAACTCTGTAAAGCCATGAAGATTAAGCCGCCAAGTCTTTATGCTGAGTTTGGCAATAAAGCTCGGTTATTCATTGAAGCGCTCAATTATTATGAACGTACCTACTGGCAGGCACCAGCTGAACGTTTTTTCGCTGAACCAGATGTCTATAAAGCCATTCACGAATATTTTGAAACAGCAGCTACCATCCTTTTATCTCCAGAAACTCCTTGTGGCTGTATGGTTGTGTTAGCAGCCATCAACATATCTGATACTGAACATCAGGTTATTGAAGCTATTACCAACCTAAGACTCTCAACTAAAACGATGTTTACAGATCGTTTACGCAAAGCTATTGTTGACGGTCAAATTCCTGCTGATACAGATGTGCCATCCTTGGCTAGAGCCTTGAACACCTTTCTTGAGGGTTTATCTATTCAAGCACGCGATGGACTTTTTCAATCCGAGCTTAAATCTATAGCTGCCCATGCGGTTAAACTTTTGCCCCAACGTGCCAAAAAATAATGTAGCATTTCTTTTTAGGCTTACTCTTCACCTACACAGTCATTCTTAATCAAAAGAAGTTTACGCATTAAAACATGGTATATCTCCTGCAAAGAAGCAAAGTAAAAATTTCCTCATCTTTTTTAAATATTGTTCAAGTATATTTTTCTAAAGTATAATATTATCAATATTTTTGTAAGTAAATACATTATAATATAGCTTACACAGAATAATATATATTTGTTATAAAATTGTATGCTGCAACTGTAACAAAAATATTTTAAGATAATATATAATTTTATTTTATTTCCTCTTATTACTCATAATATATGCAAATAAAACGCCTTATATCTCATTAAGATTAACTATGCTTGTCTAGAGCATATTAGTCTAGTTTTGCTATATATGAATATATATTTTAAATTTAAGATATTTAAGAACTTTCCTTGATTTTTAGGATTGAGAAAACTCATATGGCATTATTTTTTAATAAAAATATCATGGCAGCTTGCACTTAACTTAGAGTTACACAGAATATTACATTATAGTCAAAGAGTTTCTTACAAAAAAGTATATCAGCCTTTAGTCTTGATGCAACTTAAGTCCCTCAGCCAAACCCAAGCGCTAAGTCGCTCTTAAAACACTTAATAAAAACATGGCCCCCGCAATCTCGCGCCTTAAAAATATGGCTTGACTTTTTTGTAATGGTTATTAAAAAATAGGCACTGCGTTTTTAGCCAAGCACCTAAACCCAGCTGCTAAAAAATCTGCATGCTGCTCGCCTGGCTGCCTTTGCTGCATAAAAAATGCACGAGCCAAGCGTTTTTGACCTGGCAGCATTTCAAAGCAATTCTGCATTTTGAGCGCCAGACTCTCCCTTTGCAAAGAATTAATTACTTGAAAACACTAGATTGTTTCCTGCAGACTGCGGCAATTCTAGATGTGGAATACTGTTTTACTGATTTTTGTAGTGACCATTATAAAAATATATGGAGCTGCAAATGCAATTTACCGAACCTAGCATGCGCCCTCCCCAAGAGGCTCATTCTTTACTACTTAGAGCCACCCAAGGTTGTTCTTATAATGCTTGTCATTTCTGTTATGTCTCCCGTGGCTTTCCCTTTATGGCAGTAAAAGCAGAAGACCTTGAACGGGAGGCGCAGGCTTACGCGCCTTTTTTTCACCCCAATACCAAAGTGTATCTAACTGGCTCAAATCCCTTCGCACTCCCAACCCAAACTTTGAAAGATTATATTGCTGCCTTACGCAAACCATTCCCGCATTTCAGTGAACTTAGCATGCAAAGTAGGATTGATGATATTAGTCGTAAAAGTGATGCTGAATTACAAGAATTACGCAACCTGGGTCTTGCCCAATTATATATCGGTACTGAAAATGGCAATGAGGCAGTATTAAAACTCATGAATAAAGGACATACTGCAGCTCAAACAATAGAAGAACTGCATCGTCTTGATAATGCTGGCATTGCATATACAACTTTTTATGTCATAGGTTTAGGTGGAAAAGGTCGGGGAAGAGAGAGTGGCTGGGCCACTGCGCAAATGTTTAATCAAGTGCACCCCAAACGCATAACAACTACTGGCATGACGATTTTCCCCAATACGCCCGTTGCTTCCATGGTGCAAAAAGGCGAATTTGTTGAAGCCACGGAGCGAGAAAAAATTGAAGAGCTCTTGATCTTTTTAGAAAATCTGCAGATTGATACTTTTTATGATGGGATCCACTATTTAAATTCTCTTCATTATCGTTTTGCAAATAGTAATATACAAGTTAAAAAACATGTTTTAGAAGATATTCGTAATACTTTACAAGGTTATTCAGATATAGAACTTGAACAAATGGTTAACCGTAAAGCAATGCATTCATTGTAAGAGTTCTGTAAATTAACTATTGCATTCAAGTGCTCATAAGTTGCCACATGACAATATGAGCGATTTCAATATACTATTGATGCTGATTGTTGCTGTGCTGCTATGCACCAATGCACAGAGTTAAGTAAATTATCTTATTATTTATGGAGAAAAGTAATGCCAAGAAATATTTTATTATTAAACCTTAACTTTTCCGCAAATTACACCCTCAAATGGCATAATTTTTGCATTAGCCAATTTTTGCAATATTAGGTATAGTTTTTGCATACAAAAACTATGCCTAGATAATCTTAGAATAATGCATTGTGTTTATAAATTTAAA
>JAFTDU010000001.1 GCA_017454005.1 Desulfovibrionaceae bacterium
CCTCACCCCTTTATGGGGTGAGGTAGTTCACCTAGCTAGGTCTATTTTACTACTAAACCCTGCTTGAGAAACATAATAGCTGCTTAAACTAATTTATACTTTTGATACTTGATATGTCAAGCACAATATATCCTTGAGCAAGGCCTTGAATCATTCATAGAGATTCTTGCAGAGCTTCTTTAAGAATTGGATACAGAGGTAATTTTCTTGATCTAGAAGCTTGAGAGCAAAAAAAAACATTAAATATATTTCTTTTGTCATTAATTTCATGCACAAAGATAGAACTTGGATAACTACATCTGGGCTGAGATTACAAAACAGTTAGGTCATGGCGCCGCCCTTAACTGGGAGCAGCTTTAGTCAATGCATGATTAAGTGACGATCGTCAATTTTGCACTGCTTTTGCTTTACAAACTTGTAGACCTGTGCGAGTGTTTTTTGCATGGCTTCTTGCGGCTAGGCCTAAATTAAACTTGAGAGACGCATCAGGCGCTTTTGCATGCTTATTGCAAGTTTGCAAGCAAAATATATATGTATCTCAAGGATAGAAGCACTAGCCTAGATAATGATAATTTTTGCGCAAGATTTTGTTTATCGCTTAGATGAAAGCTTTATATTTTAAGAGATAAAAAGCTGTAGCTGCAAGAGTTGCGCTGCAGGTAATTTTGAGTAATTCAAGATTCTCCCATATTCTTAAAGCTTATGTTTCTTAAAAAATATTGTGCATCTAGACTCAACACCTTTGAGTGTGGTTCATTCTTGAAAGTATCAATGATTAAAAGAATATTAGAACGTGTCTAATGGCTGCGTCATGAGCCAATTACATAGTTTATTAGCTTATGCAGTTAGAATTATTATAAAACATAATTTATTTTGACATAATATTATATAAATTTTTAGCTCAAAATATCTCCTAAGAATTATTTTTATATTGATGCTTAAACTTATTTCTTGTAACAATAAGCATGCATAATTTAAGAATTGCATTGTGTGTACTACATATTACGTTTTTTAAAACTATTTGAACGTAGTTGTGTCAGAGAACATGTTGTTCTTATCCTGTTTCTTGTCAGCCATTCAAAAATATCGTCGAAATTTAATATTATGCCTTATAAAAGCACCCTGCTCGTGTTTTGATCTCAAGATACACTTGTATGACTCGCACATCTTGATGCGACCATTCTAAGAACCTCTGAATCATTGTGTTTCTTTAAGCGAGCTTTCCTAAAATGGCTTATTCTATGCATTAGTTTTGCGCACGTGTGCAGTTATCGTCCAAAACATTAGATGTTTTTGGTTGAGGATTTGCGATGAAAACCATATACCGCGCTAGTTCAAAAGCAAAAAATAAGTATCAACTCTCATCTCTTTCTAACCTTATCATTAATGATCAAGGCGGTAACGATCAACTTGTTATTAACTTAAATAGTTCAAGTTTGAAAAGCGGGAAGCTTAAAGTTGCAAGTGTTGACGCGCAGCATCTGTGTCTTACAGTCGGAAAATCAAAAACTTTCATTTTAAATGCGTTTACAACAGGCAAAATTGAAAGTTTCAAGCTGCAAGATAAGACCTTGTCTTTTCATAACTTGCTTAAGACTTCAAAAAAATTTCGCAAATTTTCTGCCATCTCGATTATGGATTCTGAATTTGCGGATCTGCGCAAAATAATTACAGTTAAAACCGGCATAACTTTTAAGAAGAATATTACGCTTAAATCATTGACTTATGCTCTGCCTGTTTTAACCATAAATAAGCCTGTAACCATTACACTAAGCCTAAACAAAGTTATTCCAGCCAAAGTCAATGGCGCTAAAAGTGTAGTGAGTGGCCTAAGTGTAAAAAATAACAAGTGTAAAGTGACACTCACGGCCAAAGACTTAACTGCCCTAGCCACCACTTGGTCAGGTGCAGCTGATAAAACTTATAAGCTAAGGATCAATGGTGCACAAGCAACATTATCCTTGCAGCTTGTGGGTACAAAGAAAGGTACAGGCACTAAGAATAGTGACCTACTTTTGGGCACAAGGGGCAAAGATACCTTAAATGGTGGCAGCGGCCATGATTTTCTTTCTGCAGGGGATGGCCACGATAAGCTTGTGGGTGCACAAGGCAATGACACGCTCTATGGCGGTGCAGGCAATGACACCTTAAATGGTGGCAGTGGGCAGGATCTCCTTGTGGGGGGAAATGGCAATGATCTCTATTATGTGGAGAACTTAAAAGACAAGGTCATCGAACAAGCTGGAACAGCATCTGGGCGTGACACCATCAACACAGCCGGCATTGCCATTGATCTTAAAAAAACGCACAAAAATATTGAAGTTGTCATCAATACGGGCCATGCAACAAGCATTCAAGGTACAACTGCAGCTGAAACAATCACTGCCGGCGCCTTTGGTGATACCATTAATGGCCGAGGAGGCCTAGATTTAATTATACTTGGTGCAGGCCAAGATCAGGTTTATTACACGGGTCTTGAAGAAATCAAAGGCATCAGCAGGGATGACACCTTAATTGTTGGGAGCACCCAAGCCTCTAGTAGCCTCAATTTTGCTACTTATGCCGCTTCCTGTGGGCAAATTGTTTTGGCTAAAACTGTTGCCGAGCTTGATGGCACAACTTTTACAAATGCTATTCAGGTGCTTGGCAATGCCTTAAATAATACACTTTTTGGTACAAGTTATAATGATACATTACTTGGTGATACTGGCAATGATACGCTCTATGGCTTAGCAGGCGCTGATTCTCTCATGGGAGGCGTAGGCGACGATCTCCTTGATGGAGGCAATGACAACGATTATCTCCTTGGTGATCCTGGCAATGATACCCTTTTGGGTGGAGCAGGCAATGACACGTTAATTGGTGATGACGGCAATGATTGGTTAGATGGCGGCCTTGGCAAAAATACCCTCGCTGGTGGCACTGGCATTGACATTTTGACCTTTGGTGCAGCTGATCAACTTGACGGTGGCAGTAATGCTGATCTTGTCTTCTTTGGAACGCTTAGCCACACTCAGGCCTTGGCTAAAATGGGGGGGAAGGCCGCCAAGTGGTCGCAAGCGCACAACATTGAATACGCCTTAAGAGGTGTAAGTGACTTTGCAGCCCTTAAAGCTTGCAACGTGCAATTTAGAGAACTTGCCCCTGGTGTCTTAGACCTTACAGGTTGGTCTCTTGACATCAATAAAAGTACTGATGTCGGCTATACTGTTTATAATCAAGGCAATCTCTGGCTTGATGCCTTAAATGAAATCTATCATACCCCATTGCCAATCCTTGAAGTTGCCAACTCTGTCACGGTCAATGAGGCTGCTTTAGCTACCAATAATGCGGCAAATCGTACAGGCAGCGCTGTCATCAATCTCACAAATACTTTTGATACCCTGACGCTTAAGTTTAATGGCAGTGAGAGCACGGTTTTTGACGGACAAACCCTCGTCAACAATGAATTTGCAACAGCTTACGGCACCATTAAATTTACAAATTTAACCGATAAGCAGCTGACATATACTTATACTTTAAAAAGCTCTGTGCATAACAGTGCTGCTACTTTTGATCACGTTACGTTGACAGCCACAAATGCCATAGGTAGTCGCACTTTTGACATAAATGTTGCCCAAATCATTGATGACAAACCAGTCTTTTTGTCTAAGCCAGAGATCTCGCTTACAGCCGCGGCAACAAGTGCTCTCTGCAACAATATACAAATAGATTATGGTGTCGATGGCAGTGCAGCAACAGGTCTCTCTATCTCATCTGGCACCTATGGTACAGCCAGCATTTCCGCCCAAGGTCAAATCACCTACACCCTGAATGCGCAGAGTCAGATCGCCCGCAAAAAAAGTGCGCTGACCGACATCTTAATACTCAAAGCTCATGATGCTGACGGCTCAAGCTGTGAGCAAGAAGTACAGGTCAATATTGCCAAAATTAATGTAGCTGCGCCGTTCTTTGCAGGTGTAGAGCGTGTTTTTGTCTCTGAAGCCGGCTTAAGCTCTGGGAGTCAAAGTGGAGGAACGGCAACTTCTCAAGGTGCTGTCAGTATTGCAAATGAAGTAGATGAAATCTTACTTAAGGTAAACGACCACACAAGCACCGTTTTTGCCAATAATAAATTAAGCACAGCTGAACTTAAGACAAACTACGGGCGCATCAGGTTTACAGGGTTTTCTCAAGGTCAATTACACTATGTCTACACTCTGACTCAACCAGCAACACAAGCTGGCCAAGTCGCAGATCAACTCACACTTGTTGCAATCAACACATCAAGCCGGGTTGAAAAACAGTTTACCTGTGCGACAATTCTAGATGATCAACCTGTGTTTACAACTACGCCCACAGTCACTGTGGCCAGCAATGCCGTGAGTGCTCTGTGTAGTAACGTAAACTACAGTTTTGGTGCTGATGGCCCTGCCAAGCAATCTGCCTTAACAACCTATGCTGGCAGCTACGGCACTTTTACCCAAAACAGCCGTGGACAATTGAGCTACAGCTTAAATAGCGAAGGTCTTTTAAGGCGCAATTTAAGCGATCTCACAGATAGCGTGAGCCTTAGCATTACAGATCAAGACGGCTCAAGCTGTACACAGAAAATAGCCGTTAATATCGCGAAATTTGTAGCCCAAACTCCTAGCCCAGGGTCTGCCAAGACATGTCAAGTCGCTGAAGCAGACTTACAGAAGTTCAACCAGGCCAATGCTGTCAGCTACACATCTTATTTAACTCTTGATAACACTTGTAATGCAATTGGAATTTATAATTCTGACCAGCTCAATCTCTTTTGGCAAAATAATTCGTTAAGCTCAAATGAATTTCAAACCAATTATGGCAAGGTCAGATTCACAGCTTATAACAATGGCACTTTATCTTACACCTACACTCTGACCCAAACAGCTGCTTCGCTAAGTTACATCAATGATGATATTGTTTTAGTTACAACTAATGCAGCAGGTTATACAAGCAAACAATATACACTTGCTAAAATTATTGATGATCGGCCTTCTTTTGCGCAACCTGATGATTTGACAATGACTATTGAGCAGCAAAGTGTGAGTGGTAAGGTAGATGTTCATTATGGTGCTGATGGTGTACCAAATGCAAATGCCCTGACTGCCAGAGACGGTAGATACGGTACAGTTGCCATCAATGCTAATGGTAATTTTACCTATACTTTAAACGCCGATGGTGTAGCTACCCGAAAACAAGGTGATTTAAACGATACAATCACTTTTGTTGCTTGCGACAGTGACGGTTCAACAACAACCCAAACGGTCAAGATCAATATTGCCAAAAGAGATATTGATCCGCCCTACTTTGGTAGTGTCAATGGTGTTCAGGTTAAGGAAGAAGATCTGGTTAACAATAAGGCGCAAGGGAGCAGTTACCTTGAGCTTAAAAATCCTTTAACAACTCTTTGCATAAGCAGCAAGGGTCAAGAAATTGTTGTCTGGCAAAATGGCAGCCTCAATACAGCGCAAATAGCTACAGAGTATGGCTCAATCCAATTTACAAGTTATGCCAATGAAAAGTTATCTTATACCTATACGCTCAAAAAGTGCGCCACAAGTAGCAGTGCTGTGGGTGAAAATATCGCATTTACAGCCACAAATTGTGTAGGCACTATTCGCAAAGAGCTAACTCTTGCCACAATTCTTGATGCTAGTCCAAGCATCAAAGCCCTTGAACCCTTAAATTTAGATCCTGCTGTAAACAGTATCGCAGGCCAGCTGCAGGTTGCTTTTGGTGCTGACGGCAAAGCATTAAACAACGCTCTTAGCGTAAGCCAAGGCCTCTACGGTACTGTTACGGTCAATCAAGCAGGTGTTTTTAGCTATATTTTAAATGCGTATGGAGTTGCTGAACGCAAAAAAAATGCCTTGACTGACCAGCTTACCTTTACGGCTAAAGATGCAGACGGCTCGCTTGCTACCCAAAGCATCCAACTTGCAATTGCCAAAGTCACTCTGGCAGCTCCTGCAATTGCAAACACAAAAAGAGTAGAAGTCAATGAAGCAGCCCTTGACGCAGGCACAGGGTCAGGCACAAGCAGTGTAAGTAATTATATTGACATCAAAAATGAAGTTGATTCCTTAAATATTAAGATCAATAATAAAATCATTCAAATCTACCAAAATCAGCAGCTTGTAACAAATGCCTTGGCCACAGAGTACGGCACATTACAATTTACGAGTTTTGAGCAGGGACGCCTCTACTATACATATACTTTAGAAAAACCAACACATAACAAAAATCAGACCGAGAGCTTTCTCCTTACTGCTGCAAATGTACAAACAAGCACAGCTAAAACCATTGAATTTGTAACAATCATTGATGATCAGCCCAAATTTACAACTGTACCCGGTATTAATGTCTCTCAAACCACAAACGGCACAAGCGGTAGTAATTTACAACTTGCCTATGGGGCAGATGGCAAAGATCCAAATCAGGCCTTGACAATTAACCAAGGTCAATACGGCACCTTTGAGACTGACGGGCAATGGTGGATGTACACGTTAAATTCAGAAGGTCTCAAAGCACGGAAAGAGCATGCGCTGACAGATGCAGTAACCCTCACACTTAAAGACAGTGATGGCTCACAAGTCACTAAAACCCTAAACGTATCTATCGAACACTTAATTGTGCAGCCACCTGTCTTTGGGCCGACTCATTCTATAACAGTCGCAGAGGCGGGCCTTGAGCATGGAAGCGCAATGCAAAGTGGCACGTCCTCTGCAGAAGGCTCTATTGTAATCAATAATCTAGTTGATCATCTAAGCTTAACAATCAATAATCAAGAATTTACAGTCTGGCAGAATGAAACTTTAAGAACATCTCCCATTACCACACAGTATGGCACACTTAAGTTTACAAGTTTTGACAATGGCTCTTTAAACTATACCTATACTCTCACGAAATCTGCACATACAAACACAGGAGCAAACACTTGCTCTGAAAATATTACATTTATAGCTAAAAATGAGGCTGGAAGTCTGACAAAATCTTTTGATCTTGTTAAGATTTTAGATGATGCCCCACTAATTACAGGCGCAAATACTCTTACTCTTAATGCCAACGCAAGCAGTGCTTTGCTTGATCTCTCTTTAACCTATGGTGCTGATGGCGCAGCAGCTTTTGATAGTTTAGTTGTAACCCAAGGCAGCTACGGGAGCATAAGTCAAAATGCAGCAGGCCAATTGCTTTATACCTTAAATAAGACAGGGATTGCAGCCAGAAAAGCATCCGCAATCACAGATACGCTAACCCTCACACTGAAAGATAGCGATGGCTCACAAGTCAGTAAAACCGTAAATGTATCTGTAGAACACTTAATTGTGCAGCCACCTGTCTTTGGGCCGACTAATTCTTTAATAGTCTCTGAGGCAGGTCTTGAGCATGGTAGCACAATGCAAAGTGGCACATCCTCTGCAGAAGGCTCTATTGTAATCAATAATCTAGTTGATGATCTAAGCTTATCAATCAATAATCAGACAATTACAGTCTGGCAGAATGAGACTTTAAGAACATCTCCCATTACCACACAGTATGGCACACTTAAGTTTACAAGTTTTGTCAATGGCTCTTTAAACTATACTTACACTCTAAACAAAGCCGCACATACAACTGCCGGAGCAAATACTTGCTCTGAAAATATTACATTTATAGCTAAAAATGAGGTTGGCAGTCAGACAAAATCTTTTGATCTTGTTAAGATTTTAGATGATGCTCCAATAATTACAGGCGCAAATACTCTTACTCTTAATGCCAATGCAAGCAGTGCTTTGCTTGATCTCTCCTTAACCTATGGTGCTGATGGCGCAGCAGCTTTTGATAGTTTAGTTGTAGCCCAAGGTCGCTACGGGAGCCTAAGTAAAAATGCAGCTGGCAAGTGGGTGTACACCTTAAATAAGCAAGGAAGTTTAGCTAGAACATCATCTACACTCACAGATACGCTAACCATCACACTTAAAGATAGCGACGGCTCACAAGCAACCCACAATGTTCAGGTTGAAATCACATCGATCCAAGACTATTTGAAAATCACGGGCCTACCGACAGCTTTAGCCCTGCCTTTAAACTCACAAGATCTTGAAGCTTTAGTAAATGGCACGACGAAATTAAATCTTAACAAACTTAATGTAGCATTCACTGACAGTGATTCTCTGTCATTAACACTTAAATGCACAAGCTTAAGCGATGCTGCCAATTTTAAAATGCAATTTGCGGGTCAAAATAGCGCTTTAAGCTTTAATACAGAGCACACACAACTTACCATAAAAGGAACAGCAACTGAAATTAATGATTTATTACAACAAATAGACTTTGTTCCTACAGATGCGGGATTAAATTATGCTAAAAATTTAGAGCAGAATGAAACCGTTGATAAATTTGCAGCACTTGAGTGCACACTGCAATTTACGATCAACGATACGACGTATGAAGTTTCGAATAAAACTGATTTTATTTTAGATTCTTTTAAACACTCTACTTTTAGCATCAATAATAATGTTGCCTACGTCAACAGTATCAATAATTTAACTTATGCCGATTTTAAGAACAATACTTATACGAATCAGCAGGTGATTGATGCTGAAAAAACAGCTGCTGAACAAAATGATGATAATCTTTGCTGGGCGGGAACAGATGCCAACATGCTCGAATGGACTAATTGGGGACGTAAAGAATTAGGCTTAAGTAATAATACTCTTGATCGTGAAGATAATATTTTCAGATATTATATTGACAATACAGAATTAGATGAAGGGTATGTGATAGATTACGGATTGCAATGGTTTTTTAACGGTAACAATATTGTGATACAAGATGGTTGGGTTCCATCAAGTGGAGGTAATGTTTTAAATCAATCTTGTTCTGATTATGTCCATAATCAATATTTAGGTGCAAGCAATAGTGCAAATAACACTTATATGCAAAGTATGAAAAGCCTTGAACAAGCTTTGCGTAATGGGTGTGGTGTAGGCTTAAGTATTTTTAATGATGATAAATTAGCCCATGCTATCACCTGCTGGGGTATCACCTACGATCCTAGTTATGATGAAAATGATTACAGACATTATACAGGCCTTTTCATCACTGATCCTGATGACAGCAAAACAAAAGCAGAACAGACTGATAACCTAAGATATATTCCGCTTACATGGAAGAATGACAGATATATCCTAAATATATATTCAAATTACAGTAATGTTTATTGTAGAACATTTACAATTTTAGATCGCAACAATGGAGTAGCAGAAAAATTTTATGACTTTGCAAGTCTAACTTCGGCAGAGACAGATAAAAATATCTTAGGAAATTATCTCACACATCACACTGATCTTGCGCATGATCCTGATCAATCGGTCTGGATTACTTATGAGCAACCGGAGTCGCAAGTGATTATTTTTGGCGCTGCCAAATCTTTGTCTCATACGGAACCTGAAATTTTAGCACCAACCTGTAAGCAAAGTGTTGCTTCTGTATCTGATCTAGATCTTTCACAAACTAAGGCCGCAGACAATTGGCTAAATCTTGGCCTTACAGCTGCTAGTTGATCTACAAATCTTGCCTCACTTCTAGCACTTATCTTGCTCACTCCTTAATACTTAAGCATAAATGCACAAAAGTGTTAATCGAAAGATTAGAGTATTTTGGTTGGGCAAATTCAGCCAACTTCTTGAACGTAGATATCAGTGTAGGCACAAAAACTTATTGACTAAAATATTTATCGAGAAACTTAAAGCGCACTTAAAGGACACAACCAAACATTTTGTTTCAAAGGATATAGATCATCTGCTGAACAGATAATCAAACCAGTGCCACATTCACCATATTTTTCAAGTAATGCAAAATGCCGACTCGCGTGGCTGGGGTCGGCATTTTTTTTAATTTCAATGGGACAAAGCTTACGTTCCCACTCTAACATTAAATCTATCTCGCGTCCTTCGTTATCTCGATAGTAAAAAATATTAGGTATGCGACCTGCGTGGTAATAACTTTTGACAATTTCACTCACAACATAAGTCTCTAAAAAGGCTCCATCCATCATCCCTGCTTGCAAAGTTTATGCATTGGGCCATCGAGTTAGATAGGCGCACAACCCTGTATCCAAGAAGTATAGCTTTGGACTTTTGGTCAGACGTTTGCTCAAATTGCTTGCAAATGGTCGCAATAAATAAAGAACACCTGAACGTACCAAAATACCAACCCAAGCTTTGGCCGTTGGTAACGATATGCCAATAGATTTAGCAATATCGTTGTAGTTCAAAATCTGGCCAGTTCTTGCCGCCAGAAAGAGTAAAAAGTCATAAAATTGCTCAAGTTTACCAACATCAGAGAGCATATAAATGTCTCGCTCTAGATAGGTGTTGATAAATGAAGAAAAATACCATTCACGATCAACTTGGCTAGCATGCAGAGCTGGCATGCCACCAACAAAAATCCGCTCATAGATTTGTGCCAAGGATTTTTTCTTAGCCTTAGCTAATCGTGTCTTTAGAGCAGTAAGGTCTGTATAAAAGGGACTAGAGTCTCTCGCCTCAAGTTCTGCAGCCGACAAGCCCAATAAATCAAATAAACCCACCCTACCTGCTAAAGACTCAGATACATCTTTAAGCATGGTAAATTTTTGCGATCCTGAGAGCCAATAGATTCCAGTGGTTGGCACATTATCCAAGATTCTTGCATCCACCCGACGCTTGATTTCAAGCAAAAGATTTGGCGCACGTTGAAATTCATCTATAAAGAGCGGAGTACCGAGCGAATCCAAAAAAGCTACTGGATCTTCAAGGGCCAAGCGGCGATATCTAACATCATCTAAATTGATATAGGAGCGAGCATCTTCTTGCAGATGCCTAAGCAAAGTCGATTTCCCAATCTGTCGCTGCCCGCAAACCATGACAACTGGAAAAAAATCACTAGCTTTCAAAATCACATCTTCTAAATGACGGGCTATATATTCCATAAAAAACCCTCTAAAAATAAAGTCTAACTTTATTTTTAGAGGGTTTTGCTGATTGCGTCAAGAGTGCAAATTTCAACTTCTTTTTATGTTTTTAGGTGCACGCGCTTCAAATGCCTTTAATTTAACAATAGTATCTTGTAAATTGAAAATCGATGAATCATTTAACTTTTTTGCATTAAAACAATTACTTGATTTATTTATGCAGAATAAGCTTATTAATGAGATAGCATTAACTTAATAAAGATTAAAAACAATATTCTATATTTAAAAATTTTACTTTTGATTCTTTATCTTTATAAAAATATTTTTAAATAAATTCTTTTGTTTTAAAACTATAGTTAAGCAAAGAGATCAAAGTTTGGTACTTCCGTACTTTGTGTTAATTTGGTCTTTAGTAGAATTACTAAAAGTAATTTAAAACTAATATACGTAAAAACTGGTATGTAATGTATTCTTGATATCTTATTATTTATCAAAATATACAATATTATTGTGTCATGGTAAATCAGTTGTTCGTGTTATTGCAACATATTCTAATCATGATAAGAGATGTTACATAGCATATTAGTGATTTTAGTCATGGAAGATAATTAAAAAATTGAGAATTATAGCTAACACGAAATCTTATAACCTGCACAAACCTTTAATGTCGTCCAAAGACTGTTGAGACATACATATCACTAATTTACACTGGAAAGAAAAGTTCTTGTCAAATGAATACATATTCTTTGTTTGCAAATATCGGCAGACTATAGTAAAGAATGTAGATATTTGGAATATAAAACAGAATATCAGAAAACAAGAGTGCATCTAGCTACATAATGTGAATCATGAATCATCGAGAAACTAAACGTCAAAGATTATCAGAATACTATTCAAATATAATCAGGTATATAGCAAAATAATGTACTGTTATTTTTCAATGTAACTATTCACAAATTTTTATCAAAGTCAAATATTTTGTACTACTTAAATCACTCCAATTCTAGCTATCTGTTCTAAGGGGATATTTATAGTTATAAGATTTCGTGCGATGGAAAGAGCCTTTCTCTGCTGCTTGCTCAAGTGTAACCTACCAGTACCTCTGCTCCGCAATCCGATCCAAACGGGCTTTCTCAGCCTGCTCATACGCAGTTACAACTTTTGGATTGCGCATAAACATTTTCTGCCTCCATTGCTTTGCGAATGGCTGTGTTGCGCATGGCTAATTTCGCCAATTTTTCAGGTTTTGTCTTGCTTGAAAGACTGAAGTTGTACTGAAAGTGTTTGTCTTTGGTATTAGCAACAGATGAAAGAAGTGTGCATTTGCCATCACGACTGCTTTTTGCGGAGATTCCTCCCAAATATTAAGCTTCAGGTCTAATTGTTTTGACAGTCTCAATAGGTAAGTCCGTGATAGAAGCAATTTGCTCTACAGGCATATTGGTCGCTATAAGCTTTCTTGCGATGGAAAGAGCCTTTTTATCTGCTGCTTGCTCTGCTGCTTGCTCAAGTTTAACTTCCCAGTACCGCTGCTCTGCAATCCGATCCATACGGGTTTTCTCAGCCTGCTCATACGCAGTTACAAGGTTAGGATTGCGCATAAACAGCTTTTCTGCTTCCATTGCTTCGCGAATGGCTGGGTTGCTCATGGCTAATTTCTCCAATTCTTCAGGTTTTGTCTTGCTTGAAAAGTACGCAAGCCAATAAGATAGCTGACTCATTTTCTCAGACTTGCGAACACGCTCCCACTTGGGCAGCTCAATGAAGTACATTTCAAACAGATCGGTCAAGATATGCTTCGCATGGTGCTTGTTGATGATAGCGAAGGCATTGTAGTAGTCGCTGGTATCGGCATCATCGAAGATTGAGTGAGCCAGAATGTTGATACAAACCGTCCGTTTGAGATCTTCATACTTACCGCCCTTTAGCATCTGTAGGCCGAAGAGCCGTGACCAATACAGAACCGACCTTGGCCCCATTGGGTAGAAGTACGCTAACTGAAACTCTATTTCGATTGTGGTCCCATCAGAGCAGACGCCCAAGATGTCAACACGCGATTCCTTATCTTGCCAATCTGTAGGATCAAGTTCCCTGTCTTGGAAAGTAAAGTCTACAATAAGCGGCATTCCTTCCTTCTCAAAGACTGAGTTGATTAAAGAAATCGTGAGATGCTTTCTATCTTTGTGGAAGAAGATGAACTTGACCAAAATGTCATTGAGGTGATTGAGCTGCTTTTTACCGCCCTTAGCCGCTTCAGTTTTGTTATTCTCCATTCTAGACCTTTGTTTTACATACTACTTTTTATATACGCTAATTTCCTCAAAAATTTGAGTGCAACGGATGGGTGAGCTTTTAGGCTATTTCGTAGAGCGCTTAAGACACGCAAATCTTAGGTTTGTTTTTACTCCCCCTCGGGCGTCCGCGCTTTCTCTTGGGCTTTGGC
>JAFTDU010000017.1 GCA_017454005.1 Desulfovibrionaceae bacterium
CTCTGCACTTGCCCTTCGGCATGAATAGCGTAGAGTAGTTCCTTTTGCGGCTCGGTTATAAAGGACAACTGCTAGCCTCTATGGCAATTAGAATACTGTCTAATCTTGAATGTAACCAACTTTATGTACACCTATAACACCTCGACGTAAAACGGTAATGAAATCTGGTTTAAACTCATCAAATTCAAATTCGTCAAATTTAAACTCGTCAAATTCAAACTCGTCAAATTCAAACTCGTCAAATTCAAATATATCAAGGCCTATCTCCTTTAAAACACTATCTGGTAGTTCATAATTTTGGTCAACGATGCCAAAGAATGTCCAACCCTTTTCAACGGCTATAGCCATCACGACATTATCTATACCAGTGTACACAAAACTGCCCAATAATGAACCGACAAAATTCCCGAGCATATATGCTAAAGTATTCCCCATAGTAAGAGCAGCTAAGGCCATACCGGTTCCAACACCGCATACCGCAACAAATGTTGTTCTAGAAATATCGGCAATAAATTCTTCTTTGCTAATTTCTCCTTTGGATAAACGATATGAACCTTGAATAGCCTGCATACAAATAACTACCAAAGCACCGATTATGCCTGGATCCATGCTTTGTAGTGAGGTGCCCAGGATGCCCGACTCGCAAGATGTCACAAGAGTGCTCGTGACGAAGCCCCTAACAAAGCCTTCGGCATATCCAGTCAAAGCCTTTAATCCTAATTCTTTAAATTCCTCTTCATCAATTTGCCCAGATGAAATCAGTTCTTCGATGCATTTGTATAAATGAGGAGCCGCTTTTAGGACCATAGTAATCACGCCTGCTGTTCGACCGGCTTCTAAGCCTTTGGCCAGTGCATGATGGAAGGACATTAATTTATCAGTGCTTATTCCAAACTCACGGACATCCGCTTTTCCTTCTTTAGCCAACTGGGCTAGTTTTTGAGACGTCTCTCGATCCAATTCAACCGATTCCATGCCATTGTGCTTGATTTTGGTTGTTAAGTGATCAAGTGTTTCTTGATATCTCTTAACTTGTTCAGGTCTGATTGTGGCTTCTTTAGCAATTTTCCACTTTAAGTATTCTACAGCAGCTTCATATTGGTCAGATGGTATTATCCTGACTTGGCCTGAATAAATAGAGTCATACAGAGGAATATCCTCGTTAATTCCATTTTGAGCCAAGTAATCAGCAAAAGAAGTGTTTGGGTGACCATTTGCTTTGTATTCGCAGAACCGTTGAAAATAACTCTCTGATTGAGCCTTTGCAGAAGCAATGGCGTCTTTATAATATTTCAGTCCATACTCAATATCGCCAATTTCAATGTCTGCCGATCCCAAACCATGGCTACCTGGCACATTAGCACGATCACTGGATCCGTCTATCACGGCATTGATATTAAAAGTATCACCATGCCAATACTCAGCAACATTCCCTTGAAGCTGATCAGAACTTGTTTTGAAACCCTTGAATCTGTTTATGTCATCATTTAGTTTATCAATTGCCTCATTAATTCTTGAGACATATTGATCTGCTACTTGCCCTCCATATTGAGCTCCAGCGTTTTTAGTGGCATCTTCGTACCCTTTCTTAATCGAGTTGTTCACCGCTCAAGAATTTTTCAATTGTTCCTGCTTTTAGTTTTTCAACTGCATCAAACAACAATTTTGTCTTTATCTTTTTCTTGTCATTAAATAACATATACGTTGCAATTATAACCGCACCAGGGACTCCGCCAGCTAAAAGAATTGGCAAAACTGTACCCCACACATATTTTTTCCAAGAAATATTAATCTTCTTTTTGTAATCTACATAGTTAATATCTGGATCAATCATTAGCCCCATTGTATTTCCTTCGTGCTTAAGAATTACTCCATCAGAAAAATTGACCATTTTGATAGTCGGATTAGCTAGGTGATCTTTGATCATTTTCTTATTAAAAAGCACTAGTAAGTTATGGTTTGTCAACTTGTATTCATTATCGGTATAGACTTTTTCAGTCCACACAACACAAGTTTCTTTTGCCTTTGTTATTGAGTTTCTGAGTGATAGGGCCATAGGTTTAGTGAATTTATCATAAATGATGACAAATCTCTCCTTGATTCGCTCGGTTGCGTCATTCTTCTTTTCCATAATGAAATGATGGCTTAAAGATCAACACTTAGTTAATAATTAATTTAAATATCTGAAAATCAATGAGTTATTTTAACAATATATAACTAATAAAATTTGGCCAAGTGTCTGATATTCAGTAACTTAGTGGTCTCCAAACACTGCTAAGATATGAGATATGTTTCAGCAGCACTCGACCAATATACGGGCATCTGCAAGGAGGCCTTGCACGATTGCGCGTCAAAGTTAAGCAAAAGTTTTGAGTCAGTCATCATCGAGGTGCTACTTTTATACATGGTCATCCCAGGAAAGATAAACTTCACCCAAATGGGCCGCTACGGCAGGCACTGCGAACAGTGTTACCGACCGAACCAAACTTTAATTACTCAGATTTTCAATGAACTCTTTGGCGGCGCGGCATAGCCGTTTCGCCATATATCGATTTTTTAACGGACTATTGATAAATGGATTAATAACTTTATTCATAACACAATGATTTTTTGTAAATATAATTATTGAAATTAAATTACCGAAAAAAAATTACTGAAAAAAAATAATTGTGTTAAAATCCCCACTGCCGACAAAAATGCGTGAAAAACTTGCTTTTACCACGATTGTTGCCTAATTTTGTGATTAAATCATGTTCTGTCTTAAAAACAATGATGTTATGAAAAAATTGGTTCTATTATTCATGGTTGCTCTCTTGGCCGGTTGTTCTGGCTCTAGATTGGCGTCGGGTGGAGTGGAAAGAAACTACCTGAACTTTGAAAGCACTATCGAGGGCAAAGAGCCTGGAGTGCAGTTCGACCATTCGTCGGGCGATCCTGCCGTGTCGCCATCAATTCTCATTCGTGGCATCAACTCACTAAACGCCAGCACCTATCC
>JAFTDU010000018.1 GCA_017454005.1 Desulfovibrionaceae bacterium
CATGCATAATCATATAAATACAAAATAAATTAAATAAACATAAATGTAGCATTATGTGCACTTTTTTTACATTTTGGTATACAAATTTATATTCGGCAAAGAAAGAGCGAGCATACGCAAAATTCATGCCGTTAGGCGACTGAACCCTTACGATAAATTATTTATTATATAAAAATAAAATGTTTTATATATTGCTTTACAGTGCTTTACGATGCTTTAATGTTAACTATACTTTTTTGTAAAGATATATAAAAATTAATTACAATAACATAATTGATGTATTATTATAATTATTTTTTATATGTGTCATTACTATTTGTAAATAAATTACATAAAAATACAATTATTAATCATCAATAATTAAACTAAATACTTTCGCTCTCAAAGATCATATCTTAACAACTCTCTGTAAGTCCTTTGTGTTCTACATATGTAAGACGATAGAACATATCTTCTATATATTTTTATCGTAGTCTTTTATTCTGCGCATATTTTATGTGCAAGCAGTGCTATCTCAACTGCACGTTTTTCTGCAACTTAGAAATTATTAGAGTTATTGCTCCAAGTATTTTCCCAAAAAAATAATGCGTCCAAACTGATAAGACTGCACATAATTTTGTATCTATTTAGCACCTTTACCTGGCTTCAAAGGCTTTGGAAACAACGCGACCCTTTGTACCTTGCGACAATTCTCCCAGCAAATTAAGAGTTCAGGCTCTTTAGAGGGTTGAATTCTATCATCAGCTGAAATTTCACAAGGCTTTAAGCTAAAACTATCAGCAGTGACTTGAAGCAAAGTGCCGCGCCACACCTTGCGCCCTAAAGATCCAGGGGGCAAAGGGGTACTTAAGTGCACACAAAGCACGTCGCCAATATAGGGGCCTAGTTGCTCAAGCTTAAAAAACATGCGGTCAAGGCCTGGGCTTGACACCTCAAGAGTCCAAGCCTTGGCAAAAATATTTTCTACATCTAATGCTAAACCCAATTGTCGGGAGATTTCAGCACAATGCTCAAGATCAGCCTGCGTCTCTCCAGCTTCCTGTGATTCAATATATAGACGTATTAGGAGGCGTTTTGCATATATAACTTCTAACCCCCAAATACATAAACCCATGGCTTCCACCAGGGGCATAGCCAACTCATAAATTGTGGCTTTCAGCTGCCCTTCAGACAGTTGAGACATAAGCACCCTCAAAATTAAGATACAAAAAAAGGGAGGCCTTTTTTTAAGGCCACCCTAACTTGCGAAATCTCGTGAGCATGGTTCAAAACCAGATTCTCTTGTTCGGCTCTTTGCCACAAAAGAGCCTGTTCTGTCAAGAAAAAAAACTGCCCAAGGCGGCTTTTTTAGGAGCTAACCTTGAGCAGAGCGCTAACAGAAGAGGATCTGAGTCTATCTTATAGTGGATAACAAGATATGTGATAGCATCTTTAAGTTGAATCTAAGCTTCCTGCTTCTAATCTAACGCAATACTGCCAACAGATTGGAGGCGAATATCAGGGGGTATTTCAGCCTGCGATATAATGGGAATGGTGGGTAAAAAGCGCGTCACAAGTTGGGCTAAATGCGGTCTAATCATGGGTGTTGTCAAGACAACAGGTTGGCCATCAGTATTGACAGCACGCTCCACGGCCCCATTGATATTTTGCACCAAACGTTGGGCCACAGCGGGATTTAGGGATAAAAAGGTCTGCCCATTTTCAGCCTGTCTGATGCCTTCTTGGATCTTGCGCTCAGCATTACCATTTAAGGTTAAGACCGGTAACACCCCTTGGCTATCCAGATAACTGCGCACAATGGAGCGGGCTAATTTTTCCCTGACATATTCCGTCAACATCTCAGGGGTCTTCACTTGGCCTGCAAAATCAGCCAATGTTTCACAAATTGTTAGCATATCGCGGATACTGACATTTTCGCGCACTAAATTTTGCAAAACTTTCTGAACACCACCCAAAGTAATTGTATTGGGTACCAAATCTTCCACGGTTTTGGGCGAGGTCTTGGCCAAAGTATCCAGCAAGGCTTGTACGGCTTGGCGATCTAAGAAATCGGCTAAATGTCTGCGGAAAACTTCAGTTAAATGGGTGGCAATGACTGTGGCAGGATCAACCACTGTATAGCCTGCCATCATAGCTTCTTCACGTTGGGCCGCCGGAATCCAAATGGCAGGTAGGTTAAAGGCTGGTTCACGGGTTTCGACGCCATTGATCTTCGTAGTAATATTGCCAGGATTCATGGCCAAAAAATGGTCGACTAAAATCTCAGCCGAGGCCACTTGATTGCCCTTAATTAGTAAAGCGTACTGCCCAGGTTTTAACTGCAAATTATCACGTAAATGCAAGGAGGGGATAATCACCCCCATATCCAACACAAATTGACGGCGAATGGAACGAATGCGGGCAAGTAAATTGCCACTCTGCTCTTCGTCAACCAAAGGAATTAAACCATAGCCCACTTCAAGCTCTAAGGTATCCAAAGGCAATAAGGCTTGCACATCCTCAGGTGTATCGGGTGTTTCGCTACCAGCCTTAGCACCTCCAGGCTTAGCACCCTTAGTGCCTTGACGGGTATCAGCACCTTGTATGTCATTTTCCTCAGGTGAGACGCGTGAACCAATATACACAGCAAGTGCTAAAACCAAAAAAGGAATGGTCGGTAGTCCTGGAACAATTGCAAACAACACTAAAATCCCTGATACAAGCTTCAAGGCCTTACTATTGAAGGTAAGTTGGGCCATAAACTCTTCGCCCATCTTTGCTTCAGCTGCAGCTCTAGATACCAGTAAGCCTGTACCAGTTGAAATAATAATTGAGGGGATAGTAGAAACTAAACCATCACCAATGGTTAATAATGAATAGGTTTGCAAAGCGGTTTGCCATTCCATGTCCTTTTGTACCACACCAATAATAATCCCACCGATTAAATTGATCATGGTAATGAACATGCCGGCATTCACATCACCTGAAACGAATTTACAAGCACCATCCATGGCCCCGTAAAAATCTGCTTCTTTACGTAAGGCATTACGTCTATTGGTAGCTTCAACTTCATCAATGAGGCCTGCATTTAAATCTGCTTCAATGGCCATTTGTTTACCTGGCATAGCATCCAAGGTAAAACGAGCTGCAACTTCAGCAATACGTGATGTACCAGCTGTGATAACCACCTTATTTAAGGTGAACATGATCATGAAAATTACGGCACCGACTACATAACTACCACCAACAACAAATTCACCAAAAGATTTTATGATGCTACCGGCAGCATCAGTACCCATATCGCCGTTAAGTAAGATCAATCTCGTTGACGCCACATTCAACGCTAGACGCAATAAAGTTGTGACAAGCAATAAAGAAGGAAAGATTGTAAATTCTAAGGGCGACATCATGAACATGGTAGTGATCAAGACCAACATGGAGAGTGAAATACTCACAGAGAGCATGATGTCAAGAAAAAACGTCGGCAGAGGGATCAACATGACAAAGAGAATGATCACGACCCCTGCAGCAATAAATATTTCGCCGTTCTTTGAAAAACGACTATAATCTATATTTGGTACTACGCTGGCCATTCAACTCTTACCTCATGGTGTTTTGCGGCTGCACTTTGTGTGTTCTAGGCTTGAGGCGCCAGATACTAGCTAAGATGGCAGCGACCGCCTTATACAATTCTTCAGGGATCATATCGCCCACTTCACAGGCTTTAAACAGGGCCCGAGCCAAAGGAACATTTTCCCTGATTGGCACCTTATGTTCTTTGGCAATTGTTTTGATTCTTTCGGCAACATAGCCTGCACCTTTGGCTACAACTATGGGTGCAGGAGCTTCTTGTGCATTATAGCTTAAAGCTACAGCCAAATGGGTGGGGTTGGTAACCACCACATCGGCTTTGGGCACCTGTTTCATCATGCGCTTCATGGCAATGGCCATCATTTTTTTGCGCTGTTGATTCTTAATCTTCGGATCACCTTCAGCTTGTTTGCGCTCGTCTTTGACCTCTTCCTTTGTCATTTTCATGCTTTCTCTGTAAGCATAACGTGATTGCCAGACGTCAAAGGCCGCAATCAGTAAAATGGGCACTAAGGAATATTTGGCAAGCTCAAAGCCCAATTCCAGCATATACGCAGCAATACCTTCAGGCGTCTCATAATAAGCATATAAAAAATCTTCATGTTCTTTATAAATCACAACTGCTGGTATGATTGATAAGCCAATACAAAAGAGTAAACTTTTGATCACACGTAAAAGAGTTTGCGGAGAAATTAAAAGTCGTTTCAGTCCTTTAACTAAATTAAAACGCTGTAATTTTGGTTTGAAAATATTGGTAGTCCACAATTTACCTACTTGTATGCGCTGTGAAACTAAAGCCAAAAAAGCTAAAAATAACATTATAGGTAAAATCATATAAGCAATTTTAAAACTTATTTCTACAGCAAGGGCATAAATATTTTCTGCATTGACCTCAAAAACACGTGAACAATCTAAAAAAGTATGGAACACTTCAGTCAGAGCGCGTTTTAAAGGCCCGATCCATATGGTCAAAATAATAAGTCCCCCTGTGAGACTCACAGCTTTACCCAGTTCAGCAGATTTGGGTACATTGCCTTCAGCACGCTGTTTTTTGACTCTTTTTGGGGTGGCTTCTTCGGTGCGGCTGGGATCTTGTTGTTTACCAAACATGCGTTATTCCTAAAAACTTAGACTACAAATAATTGTAAGGGCCGCTAATAGCTTAAAAGCTTGGGATCACACATTTTGTGGTCGGCCAGAGCTATTTTGAAGATTCCGCATTTTCTTGACAAGCAAAATCATGCGCCTGCAAGCTTTAGCTATTTTTAGATTTGCAAACACTGTGCCTTGCACACAAGAAATAATCATTGCTCTTTTTGCATCTATGCATGCCACGCCATCTAAACGACAAAAGTATACGCAAAAAATGTGTAGATATACATAATTTTAAAATAATAATACTATTGTTATTTTATTATATACGAGTTTAACTTTTATGTAAAGTTACTTTTGTATTGATTATAATGCTATTATTAAAATCTATTCAGTGCATACTTATAAGTTTATAAAAACGCTGAAGGGGGCAAGGCAAATATTGTCTTGTCCCCTTCAGCGTTAATAATATATTAATAATTATTTTATCGCTTCATACCAATGACTGTTTCAAGCATGGTATCTGTAGTTGTAATACTCTTAGAATTGGCTTGGAAGCCGCGTTGTGTTGCAATCATGTGCACAAATTCACGACTCATATCAACATTTGAATTTTCAATATAGTATGAATTAATCTTACCAAATGTACCTGTACCAGCTACGCCTTCAACAGGGGCTCCAGATTCACGGGTAGATGAAAAGAGATTGCCACCTTCGCGATATAATCCTTGGGTACTATGAAAATCATACATCGAAATTTGATATAACGGAATATTTTCACCATTAGTATAGTGCCCGTAAAGAACACCTTCTGTATCAATACTATAATTACTCAATAAACCTGCAGTATATCCATCAGCTTGAATATCATTCATAAATGTTGTGCCATTACATGCAGTGGCCTTATTATCTCGAGTAATATAATTTGCATCATCACCATTACTATCTTTTGTTTTCATTAGTGCTAATGCGCTATAGTCTAATGCTATATTATCTAAACTATTATTATTATCAAATTCTTGTTCAGTATAATTTAAGCCTAAATCAAGTTCTATTAAATTATTTTCAGCGTCAGCTTCACTTACACTATTAGCTAAGCCTTTGCCTGAAAAATTTGCGGTAAACACAGGTAGGCCATTATTTGACAATTTTGTTGGTTGCCAACTCTCTTTGTTAATAATTTCGTTACCATCAGCATCTGTTGTAATTGGATCTTGTGAACATTGCGAACCATTATTCGTACTTGTTGAAGAAGGACTCTGTTGAGCACCATAAGTATAGGCCGTTTGATTAATAAGGGTTCCAGATGCATCAAATACCATAACGCCTGTCATCAATACACCAGCAGCTCTTGTATCACTAAATGACTTTCCGTTCGTAACCACACCGTCTGCAACAGTGCCATCATACATCCGCTTATCTTCAGCTGGATCCATCGTCACTAGGTATTCATACATATTGTATCCAGCTGGAAGATTTGTCATATTTTCTGTATTCACTCTATCCATATATACAGTAATATCGTGTGGGTTACCTGAATCATCGTAAACTTTTACAGTACTTTGTGTTGCATAGGCACTATCTGCCAAAGGTACTTCTTTTCTTCCATCCCATGTATCAAACAATGATGTCATAGGTGAAGTTGAAGAAGTTGTTTTATCATATGTATCATTATTTACTAAATTATTTGAAACTGTTACATTTGTTGTACGTTGAGGAGTAATATTCCACTTATCTAATACGATATCAGTTGGAGCACCTTCATGTGAGAAATCAGCTGAACTGGTATTGATATTTGCCGTACCATTAGAAAATGATACAGAGCGATTCTCGCTTGTACGCCAACCTTGCAAAATTAAGCCACTGGGATTCACCAATTCGCGGTCTTCATTAAAATAAAAATCTCCAGCACGTGTATAATAATAACCGCCATTCTGATCATTATGGACTTTAAAAAAACCATCGCCATTTATTGCTAAATCAGTGGCAGAATTGGTACTTTCAAAAGCACCTTGCGAATAGTCACCAATCAAAGCACAAACAGCTACACCTTTACCTGATTGATCCACGCCACTTGTTGTACCATAATCTGTATATAAATAATCGGAGAAATCAGCACGTTGCGCTTTGAAGCCGATCGTACTCACGTTGGCAATGTTGTTGCCGATGACGTTCATTTTTTCTCCGTGGGTCATTAAGCCGGAAACGCTTGTCCACATACTTGCTGAAAGACTCATAATATTCCTCCGATTCCAAGAACTAGCTTTAATTTACAGGTCTTTTTCCTTCCATGGAAAAAGCTACCTATTATACGTCTCGGCACCCATTATTCTTCAAAATGTGTGCCATGCATTAATTCTAGAAAGGATCAAGGGAAAGAGTCTTTAAGCTTTAAATTGCTCAAGATTTAGGCGGCATAAAGGCTAGTCAACGGCAAAATTTTCCCAAGGGTACACGGTAATCCCGTGTACAAGGAGGGCGTGGGTCCAGAGTCCATGACCTTTTATGAGGCTTCCGCTAAAGGTTCCATCATACACAAGGCCACAGCCACAACTAGGTGATCTATTTTGCACAATCGCAATCTTTGCTTGGCAAGCTTTGGTTTTTTGAATTGCCAGACGCACCCCTTCTTCAAAGAATTTAGTCACATCCACGCCATCGCGGCGCAACACACGCCCGTGCAACAGTTCACAAGGTAATCTAGGTACACCTAAGCCGCCCAAACATTCTGGGCAGATGGGCAAACACTTGCCGGCCTTAAATAATTCGCCCAAAGCTGCTACATATTTGGAGCGGCCATCATAGCGCACTGCAAATCCTACTAAACAGGCACTCACCACATAGGGAAATGTAGGCATTTAAGCTGTGTCCTTTATGATCTTTAGCACCACCAAAGCCTCTTTAAGGGTTGAATCTTTGCTCAAAGCTTCTTTAGCTAAACTCTCGGCCTGCTCTAGGTGCCCCCAGTGAAGGTAAAATTGCGCCATCCTAGACAAGGTGCGGGGATGTCTGCCAAAGGTTTTGGCAAAAGCTATGAACAAACGCTCTGCTTCAGGATAAGCTTCCAGCTCAAGCCACACATTGATGGCGCGACTATAGACTTCAGCATTTTTAGGCTGCACCTCTAGCACCCGTTCATAAAAAGTCGCAAGTTCGCGTTTACATGCAGCATTTTCTAAAAGTTTGGCTGGTGCCTGCCAGATATCTGGTTCTTCAGCAAACTCTTGAACCATTTTGCTGAAAAAAGCCAAAGCCAAGGCCAACGCGCCCTGGGTGAGATAGGTCTTGCCTGTCTCAAACAAGGTATCTCTACGTTTGTAGATGAGGGCTGCCTTCTGCTTATCCTCAATATATTGTTCTTGACGCTGCAAAATTTTCACAAGCCCTTCTAAGACAACTGCAAGTGTACCTTCCTGGCCCAAACGATAGGGAAAAGCGCACATATCATCTGGCACACAGCCATCTAATAAAATTTGGATCCTGGGACTTGCTTCCAGTTGCGCCAAAAAGTCTTGAATGGGCTTTGTCAAAGTGCGTAACAGGCTTAAACTGCGCCCCTGCATGGCTCTTAGAGCTTGGGACATAGCTTGCATGGCCTGCACTGGTTGAGCACTTTTCAAATAACCTTGGGCACGCAATAGGGGTTCACGAATCTCGCGGGGGGTCAACATCCTTGCCAGGCCTTTTGCACACTTGACTTTTGCGCGGTTAAAAGCTCAAGAACACAGGAGGGCACTAAAAAATCAAGACTCTGCCCTCGACACCAACGTTGGCGAATTTCTGTAGCACTAATATCAAGCCATTTAATTGGAGCAAAAAAACTTTGCCCACCAAAGGGCAAGCCACAGGCTAAATCTTTCTCGTGCTTCTCTGCACTTGGCCACAGGTTAGTAGTTGTGCGCCAAAAATCAGCTAAGCCATAAGCCCCCCTAGGCACAACTATTAAATGACATAGTTTTGGTAAATCTAAGCCTTGGTACCAGGTTGCAAGTTGGGCATAATCATCACTGCCCAAAATAAAATAGAGTTGTTGATTGGGAAAAAGCTTTTGACATGCAGCAAGTGTTTCAAAGGTATAAGAGGGCCCTTGACGTTCACCTTCAAGTTGACTCAAGCCAATTTTGGGTAAATTGTTGATACAGCATTTGAGCATAGCACACCGCAGGGTAAAAGGTAGCAGGCTTCGCACTGCTTTGTGTGGCGGATGGGCACAGGGCACAAGCACAATCTGCCCAAGTTTATCGGCGAAGATTTCGCTAAGTTCCAAGGCCAAACGTAGATGCCCAATGTGCGGAGGATTAAAACTACCTCCCAAGATGCCTAGACCATTTGCCATATCCAAATTACCCTCGAAAAATCATAATTGAATGCTTAACTAATATTAAAAAAAGATCCAAGCAGTTAGTACATGGAACAATGTTTTGCCAAAATATAGGTATTTTGAGCAAGTTTTACAAAAATATCAGCAAAAAATTGAAGTTATAACAAAGAACTTGGCGTTTTTTACAAAACCGAAAGGCCACACTTTGTAAAACTCTGTGGCAGTTCACAAAGCTCCCAAAGTTTTTTACACTCTTACTTGGCCGTCCCCTAAGACCACAAATTTCGTGGTCGTAAGCTCACAAACCCCCATAGGACCATAGGCATGCAACTTCGAGGTGGAAATACCTATTTCTGCGCCTAAGCCCAATTCGCCACCATCATTAAAGCGCGTAGAGACATTGACCCCAACCATAGAAGCATCAACTTCCCGACAAAAACGTCGGCTATGCTCTATATTGTTGGTGCAAATAATTTCAGTATGATTAGAACCATATTTAGCAATGTGGTTCAGGGCCTCATCAAAATCTTTGACCACACACACGCTTAAAATGAGCGCATGAAATTCATAGCCTAAATCATGATCTTGGAGTGGTTTTGCCCGCTCAAGAAGAGGCAAAGCCTTGGGGCAAGCACGAAATTCCACTGTATTTAATTTGGCACTAACTTGGGGTAAAAAGCTAGCTGCAATATCTTGATGCACCAAAAGGCACTCTAAAGCATTGCACACACCTGGCCGTTGTACCTTAGCATTATACACTATCTCTAAGGCTTTTTTCTGATCACAATCAGCATCAATAAAAGCATGACACACA
Organism: Desulfovibrionaceae bacterium; assembly: GCA_017454005.1. Taxonomy (GTDB): domain Bacteria; phylum Desulfobacterota; class Desulfovibrionia; order Desulfovibrionales; family Desulfovibrionaceae; genus Desulfovibrio. Next base: position 9,798 of record JAFTDU010000018.1, read on the forward strand.
CCTTTAAAGTGCTTTAGGACAGGCATGGTAGCTGCACTTGTTACAGCACGTACCAACTCTTCTCCACCCCTAGGAATCATTACATCAATATATTGATCTAATTTGCATAATTCAGTGACTGCACTATGTTCGACACTTGTTACTAATTGCGCTGCATCTTTGGGCAGATCTGCCATTGCCAAAGCTTTCTGCAATAAATCAGCTAAGGCGCGGTTGGAGTTTAAAGCCTCACGTCCTCCCCGCAAAATCACGGCATTACCAGCTTTCAAGCATAATACAGCCGCATCGATTGTAACATTTGGTCTAGCTTCAAAAATCATGCAGATCACGCCTAAGGGCACACGCATCCTGCCAACCAAGAGGCCATTTGGTCTTTGCCACTGGGAATCAAGGGTACCAATGGGGTCTGGGAGATCGGCCACATGCAGTACTGCTGCTTGCATATCATTAATTATGCGGGGGGTAAGCGTTAAGCGATCCAAGCGCGGCGCATCTAACCCCTGCGCTTTAGCAGCCTCTACATCTAAGGCATTGGCCTGCAAAAGCGCAGGTGTATTTTCCTCTAATAATGCGGCCAAATGCTTTAAGGCTTGTACCTTTTGTCTAGCAGTCGCCCGACTTAAAGCTTGCGCGGCAAGTTTTGCAGTTTGCGCCATGTCTAGCATAGTTTGCGCCATAGACTCCTCACTTTTTTAGCTAAACTCTTGTGACAAATACACTAGTTGCACAAGAAATTTTGTAATGTGTAATTTTTTTCTAGCTCATATTATATCTTATTGAAAAATTTTGTAATATTATAGAATATTGTATCGTGATAAAGCACTATAATTGAGATCTTTGAAACATTTAAGTAAACAGCACATATTGCTAATCTACCTATGCTTAATAGCTCATTGTCCACTTTAGGGCTTTCACTAACTTTAAGCTGGCCAAAAAAGGAGGAGCGGGGCCGCAAGTCACATCTTGCTGCATTCTGCTGATAAACCATGCAACAAACACCACAACAGTCGCAAGCAAACTTACCAAACACTGGTAGTCTCTTAAACGAAATTGGTTCTGAGGTTAGCCAAGAAAGTGCTCCCTTGCTGCAATTTATCACAGAGCATGGCCTAAAGATTGCTGCTCTTGTGGGCCTGTTACTCATCATAACCAGTGCAAGCTTTGTCTGGAAATGGTACCAAAATAAAACAGCCCAAGAAATCTTAGACGAAAAGGTCAAAATTGAACTGACCCTTAAAGGCCCAGCTCAACTTGAGGCCCTGCAACAACTGCTTGAAAGAGCACCAAGCAAACTCCAAACCCTCCTGGCCTTAACCTTAGCAAGCCATGCAAGTAAGCAGCAAGACTATGCAAAAGCAGCTCAAGCCTATGCTAAAGCAGCCCAACTGGATGCCGATGGTGCCATGAGTTCCATTGCTACCCTTGCCCAAGCGAGCGCTTTACTGAGGGAAAATAAAAATCAGGAGGCTGTGGCCTTATTGCAAGCCAATGAAGCCCGTTTGGGCACCCCCCTGCCCCTCTATGTCAAACAAATGTTAGCTGATGCCGCTATTAGGGCTGGGCAAGAGGAACTTGCCAGCAGTACTTATAAGTCAATGCTTAACGATCTTACGGGTGAAGATCAAGCCTATGTGGAACGCTTGCTTGATACACTTAAATCTAAGGCGCAGACACCCACTGAGGCAAAAAAAGCTCAGTGATCTGGCAAGCTTTTTTTAGCCTACTCACATCTTAAAGTATATAGAGACCTAGCCAGACATGGAATCTATGCTTAAACATATCAGTATCAATAGATCAATTATAGTATGAATTTTCCTTTGCAGGATAGATTTTGTGCTGCTTCCTACCCATTGTAAAACATAACTATCTGTTCAAGCAATGTTTATGTTGACAAAAATCTAAGGTGCAAGTTTCCTACACGTTAAACACAGGACAAAGACATAGCTTTCTGTGCACAATTTCCACCTGTGCACGGCAGTTAAAACCATGGCATTTGAGCATTGTTTCACGTGAAACTTTTATTCAAACTTAAACATGCGTTTTTATTAATAACTTAAACAAAGCTTAAAAACTTGCACATGGGCTGTAAGGCACATACATACAGCATATACCTAATTTATGTAAAAAATTCTTGATTATTTTTCCTCGAGCTTACTCATTTTATTTCCACATAAGTAGAGACTATTTTTTATGAACACACATCCCTTGCTTGACGCCAAACCTAAAGAAACCCACCTCCTCCTGGGTAATGAAGCCATTGTCCGTGGCGCCCTGGAGGCCGGTGTCCAAATGGTAACCTGCTATCCCGGCACACCATCTTCAGAGGTTGTTGATACTTTTAAACGCCTGAACGCCACTGATCGTTATCAGATGGAATATTCGATTAATGAAAAGGTGGCTATGGAGGTAGCCTGTGGCGCAGCTTTAGGTGGGGCTAAAAGTCTTGTAACCATGAAACATGTGGGTCTCAACGTTGCTGCAGATCCGCTCTTTACAACTTGCTATACCGGGTTACCTGGAGGCCTAGTGGTTCTGTCAGCCGATGATCCAGGCTGTCACTCCAGTCAAAATGAACAGGATAACCGCGGCTATGCCCGCATTGCCCATATACCCTGCTTTGAGCCAGCCGATGCTGCTGAAGCTCACGCTATGACCATTGCAGCCTTTGACTTGGCCCGTACGCTGGAACAACCGGTGATGTTGCGCACAACCACGCGTATCAGCCATATGCGTGGTGCTGTGCAATTCCAAGAATTGCCCAGTCACACCGACCTTGTGCCTTTTAAGAAAAACCCAGGCCGTTTTGTGCCCTTACCAGCTGTAGCCCGCAAACGCCATGTGGCCTTAGCCGAGGTTATGGCTAAGGCTAAAGAGTTGTCTGAGACGAGTTGCTTTAATCAAGAACATAGCCAAAAGCAACCTGTAGCTTTAGGCATCATTACAAGTGGTGTGGCCCGCGATTACTTAAAAGATGCCTTGCACACGGGCAATTGGACTGAGCAAGTCGATATTTTTGAACTAGGTCTTACTTGGCCTCTGCCAGAAAAACGTCTAGGCCAATTTCTGCTAAACCACAGTCGCGTGTTGGTATTAGAGGAAGGTTACGCCTATTTAGAAAAAGATATCAGAGCCTTAGCCCAAAGCATCGGCGCTTCAGCCAATATTGAAGGCAAAGATGCCACTTTGACCGAATTTGGCGAGTATTCCCATTCCCTTGTTGTGCAACGCTTAGCCACCTGGTTTGGCGTTGAGGCACCTTTAAATCCCAGACGCAGTGTCACCCCTGATTTACCCAATCGTCCGCCCAATCTCTGCCCCGGCTGTTCCCATCGTGCGGTTTACTATGCCGCCCGCAAAATTTTTGGGGATAGTGTCGTCTATGCCAGTGATATTGGTTGCTATACCTTAGGGGTTGTGCCACCCATGCGCACAGCAGATTTCCTCTTCTGTATGGGTTCCTCCATTTCTGGTGGCTCAGGCCTTGCCCGTGTGGGCCAACCTGTGGTCGCCTTTATTGGAGACTCCACCTTTTTCCACTCTGGCCTCACAGGTCTCGCCAATGCGGTGTTCAATCAGCACAATCTTCTGCTCGTCATTTTAGATAACGGCACAACCGCCATGACCGGCCATCAACCAAATCCCGGGATGCTCCAAAAGACACTTGGCGATAACTGTACCCACATTGACATTGAAGCAATTATTCGCGGCATGGGTGTTGAAGCAGTTCAAAGCATTAATGCCTACAATGTACGTGGGCTAAAACAAATTTTTGAACAGTATCGAGACCTCAAAGGCGTGCGTGTGGTTATTGCCAAGCAGCCCTGTGTGCTCTATGCCAAACGCCAATTGGGCAAAACCCAGAGCAAAGTCGCTCAGGTGGTGCAACAAGGACCTGAAACCCTCGCTTGTTTAAAAGAATTTGCCTGCCCAGCTTTTTACCTAGACGGTACAGATGTGGCAGTGGATGAGGCACTCTGTGCTGGCTGTATGGTCTGTCTGCAGATTGCACCCAATAGTTTCAAAGCTGTGAATCGGAGGGCCTAGGTCATGAGCAACAACCAACGTTTGCGGGTGTATTTCACAGGAGTTGGTGGCCAAGGTACTTTAACTGCCACTAACCTTCTGGCGCGGACTGCCTTAATGGTAGGCCTTGACGTGGTCGCAGGCGAAGTACACGGCATGGCGCAGCGGGGCGGTGTGGTTGAAAGTGTGCTGCTCTTAGGGGGCTTAAAATCACCCAGACTGGATCTAGGCGAAGCAGACGTCATTTTGGGTTTTGAACCCTTAGAGACTTTACGGGGTCTACCTTACCTACATAAAGGGGGCACGGTCATTTCAAGTTCTAATCCCCTGCCGCCTTTAAGTGTAGCCTTAGGGCAAGCCAAGTATCCTGATCTTGCTACTATCAAAGCTAATGTCACAGAAGTCGCTAGCCGCTCCTATTTTGTGCCCTGTCGTGATTTAGGACTTCTAGCAGGTGCCATACAAAGTGGCAATACGGTGCTCCTAGCTTGTGCCTGTGCCGCGCATGTTTTCCCCTTTGATCTTGAGGCCTTAGCCCAAGGTATTAAAACCTTTTTACCAGCTAAAATTCAAGCTTCTAATCTCAAAGCTCTTGAATTAGGCGCACAGGAATATGAAAAGTTAGCTGCCGAGAAGGCTTAAGAAAAGATCTCCGCACGGCAAAAGATTTAAAAAAAAGTGTCAAGGTAATAACTTACCTTGACACTTTTTCTTTTTAAAACGGTAATCGTATTAATCTTAAAGTTTCTGGTTGCACATAGAGCGATTTGTCTTTATCAATCATGTCAATATTTGTGACATACATATCCTGATGCAAATGTCTTATGGCCTCTGCATCATGGCTACTATCATACAGAGTGAGCGTTGTTGCATCAATGCTCCCAATGACTGTCCAGTGTTTGACTGTAGGGTTAGGATTATTATCAAAAAAACGTTTGAAACGAAAAATGCCAGTTCTGTGTTGATCACAATTAACCCATTTTTCACATACTTGCCAAAATTCTTCAACAGACGGAATTTTCTTTGTTGTAAAAGGCGATTCTACAATAAAAGGAAATGCTTTAGCATACGTTTTTAATAATTCATCCACTAAAGCAATATAATCAGTCGTTTGATTTAATACATCTTCAAACTCTTGCTGATTTTTCGACAATTTTAATAAACAGTCATTAAATAATTCTCGCGCTCTGAGAGTTCTAATGCCATGAGTAATGCGCAAAGCATTCAAAACTGCGTATATAGCACAAAAGGTATCTATTTTTCCTTGATAAAATGGTTTCATACAATTTCCTGAATGCATGCACTCACTAAACTAAAATTATATAGTAGTGTTAATAATAAAAGAAAAAATATTGAAGAAAAAATTGTTTAGCTCACAAATAAAGCACGGTGTTAAGAACTTCTGTTGAAAGATGTCGACACACAATGCTCTCTATCCAACACGAAATTTATATTGAATATTTGTACTAGTAATATAATACGTTTTAATTAATCGTAAATAAATATGAATATTAAGATTCTTCTTTAAATATCAATATTGACAAAGATTATGCATTATTGTTGTCAACAAAACATATAATCTTTTGCAAAAATATTTGATATCTATTAATCTATAAGACAAATTATCTATGCAAGTTTGAGTAATAGTTGCTCAAAAATCTATCCAAAATATAATATACTTAGCTATATAAGTATCTCTTGATGGATTTATTCTTAGAATATATATGTTACTAAATAGTGCTATTTAAGCTGGGCTATAATTTCAGCTTCGTTTTCTACAGTATAACAATGCTCGGCTGAGGGGAAAGTATGGTCTTGTAAGCTTTGCGTGTAATCTTTGAAAGCATGCAAAATAGTTTCACGCAAATTGGCAAAAGGTTTGACAAACTTTGGTTGGCGCTCAGTTAATCCCAACATATCTTGCCATACAAGAATCTGTCCATCACACATACTGCCTGCACCTATGCCAATTGTTGGTACTTCCAACTCTTGGGTGATTTTTTCGCCAAGTAAAGCAGGAATACCCTCAAGCACGATGGCAAAGATACCTGCATCTTGCAGTGCTCTAGCACTATCTAATATTTTTTGTGCTGCTTCAACACTTTTTCCTTGTACTTTAAATCCGCCAAAAGCATTCACAGATTGAGGTGTCAAGCCCAAATGGCCCATCACAGGAATTTGCGCCCGCACAATAGCTGCCACTTCCGACAAAAATTCACAGCCCCCTTCAAGCTTAACCGCCTGTGCCAGGCCTTCCTGCACCAGGCGCCCAGCATTTTTCACAGCAGTGTGTACACCTGTATGATAACTCATAAACGGCATATCACACACAAGGAGCTTTTCATGCACAGCGCGTGCCACAGCTGCACAGGAGCTAATCATATCTTCAAGCGTCACTCTAAGCGTGTCTTGATACCCCAGCATGACCATGCCCAAAGAATCACCAACTAAGATGCCGTTTATGTCCGACTGCTCCGCAATCTTGGCGATAGAATAATCATAGGCTGTGATCATTGACAAGCTAGTTTGACCTTTGGCTTGGCGAAATGTGGCCACTGTATTTTTCATAAATCATCCTCGATTAACGCGCCTTCTTTGCAATGTATAACACAATGCTTCAAAAATTCTAGTAATCAAAATTATAATTTTTGTGAATTATTTTATTTCATATTAAAAATATATTAGCTGTATCTTGTAGGCAACTATCAAGCAAATTCAGAAACTGCTCCAAGATTTTCATCTGCACATGTCAATGACATTAAAAAATGTACAAGCTTCGCTGCAGTAAAATCATACGCATGAAGTCCTGTAATTGGAGCTAATTCCACCACATCAAAGCCTACAATATGACGTTCTTTGCTAAGTAACATTAAAATACGGCGGACATCCTGCCAAAACAAACCTCCAGGAGCAGGAGTGCCTGTAGCTGGCATCAGTGCTGCATCAAAAGCATCCACATCAAAGGTTATATAGATGTCCTTGGGAAAATCAGCTGGCAGAATTGGTGTCGGCAAACCGTGATCTGCCAGAGCATTTGCAGTGTGAGCTACGACCTTGGACTTTATTTGCTGGGCACGCTCGCCCAAACTATATTCACGAATGCCAAACTGAACAAGTTGAAAATGCATTTCAGCTACAGCTTGGTACATAACACAGGCGTGGGAATAAGGACTACCCTCATAGCTGGCCCGCAAATCAGCGTGTGCATCAAATTGCACTAATCCTGGCCTAGAGTAATTGCTACGCTCATAAAAGGCACGTAAGGCTCCGAGAGTTACAGTATGTTCTCCACCCAGGAGTACAGGAATTTTGCCCAAGTTTAAAGTCGTCGTAACCTCTGCTGAAATTTTAGCCAAAACATTTTCGATTGGTGCACTGCAGTCAATTGCTTCCCCTGTGTAAAAGCCTAGCTTCCCAGGAAAGCGCTCATTTTCCCAGGCTTCTAGCTGCTGCGATGCTCTTAAAATGGCAGCTGGACCATTGCGTGTGCCAGCACCGTAGGACACACTTTGTTCTAAGGGGATTGGTATGATATGAAATTTAGCCTCATTTCTTAATTTTGGGGCATATTCAGATGCCAAAAATGGTAGGTAAGAGTTAGTATCTAGTTTGGAATTTTTTGCAGAATTTTCCATATAAAGATTTAATTTAGAGATTGTAATTAATTGTATAGATATATAACTATATTAAATAACAAAAAATATATACTAATTACTATAAATTATATTGTACAAAGTTTTTCAACAGAATTATAAATTTATAAATTGAATAATGAAAATTAAAATTTTTGTTTAATTAATTAAAATTATCTTGAGTAAAATATTTATTAATATTATTTCAAAACATACCTAACAGATCATTAATTATATTAAAAATATATGGATTTAAAAATTATATTATTGATATATTTATGTTATTATGATTATAATATCAAACTATGAACTAAGTATTGTTATAAAAAA
>JAFTDU010000019.1 GCA_017454005.1 Desulfovibrionaceae bacterium
AAAAGGAAGGTTGAGTTAAACAAAAAGAGCTTAGAATAAAATTTTTAAATTTAGGTAAGTTCTAAAACTCATCTAAGATTTATGAGGTATTATTTAACTATTTTTTATACTGCTATTGAAGGTGGTTTTGGCATCAAAGTTCCTTAAATATCTTCTCAAGTTAAAACTATTGAAGATTCAATCAAGATGGGGAAAGATGCTCTTTTTATAACAGTTGATGAATATATAAAAGAAAAACATCAACTCAACAGACCTTCTAGTTATAAACAGGCTAATATATTTCAGAAAATGAATATATAGATAAAAACTGTCAATATATAATCCAATTTTTTAGGGTTCAAAATCCAGATATTAAACGTATAAAATTTACATTTAGTTTACTCCAATGTGAATTAGATTGCATTGATGCAAAAGCTTTAAAATACGGTATGTCTAGAAGTGCTTTTCTTGGTCATAGGCAGTAGAGAGCTATATCCCTGTTGGATATGACCAAGAAGCTAGCTAAAAAATTATACTAAAGTTAATATAATTTTATTTTGCTATCAATGTATTCTTACAAGTGAGGAGTTAAGTCACTTAAAGTTGACTCAATGATTACTCTTAAAATAGCTTAGAGTGTTTTTTTAATACTCTAGGCTTTATTATTTACTAATTAGATTAAATCTTTTTTATAAATTGCAATTTGACCAGGGTATTCATCATAAATACCACCATAAATATGTAAAGATTTAAGGAGTTGACTCTTCTTCCGTTGAACGATTCCATCAAAGATGATTTTTCCAGAACTATTATATACTTTAATATTTTTATCCATATTGAACATGATATCATTTATATTGATATATAAAACTTCATAGTCAGATTTTATAACTCTTATTGAATTTTCAGTATAATCAAAATCAAGAATTACTTCATCTCCGCGTTTTGCTTGCTTTATATCTACTTCTAAGTTATACATGTGGTTCCGTAAAACTTCTTCTTGCCTCCAAATAATATGATCTGGATAAGTATTGCGCTTAAATTTGCTCATCCAATTAATAGCTGCAGCATCCTCATTATCCATCCAATGGCCTTTACCTTTTACAATCTTCCCTGAAAAAGTATATCCCTGTTCTTTGCTTTGCTTTCTAAGTTTAGCTAGCTCTTCAATACGTTTGGCACATTCACTATTGCGATTATAGGCAGAATCATTTTCGCCAACCCAGATCATAAAAGGGAGATTATATAGGTTGACAAGCGAAACATCTCCAGGGTGGCCAGCCATCATAGAGGCTGCGGCGAAAGTATCTGGCATCCGCGTTGCGAGCCGCCAGACCCCGTCTCCTCCAGCCGAATAGCCTAAAAGATAAATGCGATCAATCTCAATGGAATAATCAGAGTAATAAAACACTTTTATGATCTCTTCAATCATTCTATCAACAGGTTCCTTAAACCACATATCCCAATCATTCCAAGGAGCTCGTGGGGCTATATATATACCAAATGGAATCTGATATAATGTTAGTTGATTTTTCCATTGTTGGTCATTGATTTCTTTTGTTGTGTTACCGCCGCCGTGGAGCGAGATATAGAGAGGATAATTTTTATTCACACCTTCTTTGTCGAAAACTTTATAATCGAAATGAATGTCTGGTGCACCTTCAATCCTAATAGTTTTGTTCGTTAAACATTTTTTATACCGATCTAAAAATTCTGTAGTCAAATATTTATTTTGAAAAATATCATTGAAAACAGTATCATATTCGTCTTTACGAAAAATATCAGATTCTTGTGCTTGACTAATTTGAATAGTTGAAGCTAATAAACTTAAAAAACAAATAATACATAATGCTATAGTGTTTTTTAGCATATTTAAACTCCTTATATTTCAATATGATTAAACATATTTATATGTTTTTTTATTATGTAACGTATCAAGTAATTAATTTTATATATTTTAATTAACGCATATTATATACTTGATCTTAATTTAGGAGCAGTATTGCTAAAACAACATTTTGAATTTTGTGCTATACATTTAAGATTATTTTTTAAGTGAACTTTATCGTTAATTCTTCGAATTTGGTTACTAAAAGGACACACCAAGTCGTATGGGGAAGTTCCGACAGCATGATGCTGCAACTCCTTAATGGTCAGTAACGCTGCCTGACTACTTTTGTCCCTTTATTAACTGCCTTCGACTGCAGGTTTTTGCAATCCGAAGAGGACGTAGCAGGTTGTGAGTGTTGGGCAGTGCTCAAGCTAGCTTGTGTATTAATGTGTAAACTTAAATATTGTAGCTTGTATCATTAATTCTTGCAAAATTTTGTTCTCAAGATCTTTTGCCTCTAGCTCAAGATTGGCTTTGCGGTGTTCAAGTTCTGGTTTGATTGAGCCTTCAGGATAGAAGTGGTGCAAAAGTTCTAGGGTGCGACTTAAGCCCAAGTGCGCATAGAGGGCATTGCGCAAACGCATGTCTTCTGCTGTGGTTGAAAAGGCCCAGCGGGCGATGCTGCCAACACTATTTGTTAGGTATTGAATACTCTCCCCATACGCTGTGCGGTAAAGGGCAATGAAGTTAGCACCGTCTTTTGTGGGGCGTGTGATTTCACGCAGAGCATTGTATGCTGCCTGATTATAGCCAAAGCGTGTGGCAATTTCTTGGGCCTCAGCTTGATTGCCAGCACCCAAGGCATAGACTGAGGTGGCCATAGCTACAAGTTCTTTGGGAAAATCCGCTAAGCGCTGACTATATAAGCCAATAGACAAGTTGAGTTTTCGTGCTTCACGTGTGGCTGTGGTCAGGTCACTTATGATCTGTTTAGATAGGGGATTTTGCATATCCTGGCATGCGGCACGGTGAAATTCATCATAACAGAGCCTTTTTGGATCTGCACTTAGGTTCGCTAAACGTGGTCCATGGTAAGCCCGATATTTTTCTGGGATCTCGGCAATGTCATCAGCTACATTGAAGAAGTGGGCTGCCCCAACAAAGCGGGCTAGCATATACATGATGCCTGATTGGCGTTGGGCTTCTAAGCCGCCGCGGGGTGTCACTTCATAAAGATCTAAGCCAATGATTTGGGCCGTGCCCAAGGAAAAGCGTGTCGGGTTGCTTAAAATCGGATACTCTTTGATCGCGCTAACTAGATATCTTGAGCACGCTCTGGGTACCGATTCTCCTCCTATTCCAGCATGAATATCCAAATAGTTTTCTGCCACATTGGGATCAGTCACCATATAGGCTAAATCAGCAATGACTGGCATAGCAAAGTGTTGAGCGCGGTTAGCCAGTGGATATTGCTTGGCAAAAAAGAGGATATCAACAATCTCCCACCATGTTGTTTTACTATCATAGGGATAATTGTGTTCTTGGAGATAGCTTGTGATTTCGGCATCACAGTAGGGGTCAAATAATTTTGGTTTATTGCCGTTTGGAGCATATTCTTTATAAACTTGGTCGATGGCATCACGTAATAAAGCTGCTACCCCATCCACAGGCGCTGTGCGATCTAAAGGTGTGCAGAGTAATTGCATAAGGTTATTTAAAAATTCGCTGTGGTTGCGTAACGGGTAGGGACAACCTAAGGGTGTATCAAAGGGATTGATGGCGCGGTCTGCGAGGTTTTTTAATCTTGCAAATACGGCTAGATGTTGTTTTTCAGGGGGTAAGGCCCATTTGATGAGGTTGATTAGCCCTGAACATGAGGGGCCTATATCAATGACGGTGAGCCAAGGGAGTCTGGCTTGTCCTGGACGCAAGAGAAAAAAGAAATTCAAGGTGTTTAAGAAAAAACTTTTACCTGCCCCCATGCCGGCAAAGACAACTTCATTCCACGAGGCTTGGTTGGAGTGAAAGAGGCCAATGGGCATAAATTTGCCATCTGGACTGCGCAAAGGCAGGTCACAGCTCTCCCAGGGCGATGTTGCACGCGTTAGGGGCAATAAACTTAAGGCGTCTTTTAAAGGAGCTAGGGCTTTGGGACTTTGTGATGTTGGCGTTAACCCTGGCACAGTTTGCGCAAAGCCAAGTAAGGGGTCTCCTAGGAGGTCACAGGTCTCACAACTGCCCCATGACTGCACTTGGGCTTGAAAACTACAGCTCTGGGCTACCAATTGTTCTAAGGGGTTTTTGCTAGACCATCTATCGACCCAAGTCACAAAACTTGCTTGTAAACCCACAATGCAGACACCTTGCAAGGCTGCTTCCTCTAGGGCTTTGTAGGCATTAGTGTGCATCTTATTGCCGCGGGAGGTGAAGGCTAAGATTTGGGCTAGGAAATTTTTAAGCCCCATGTGACCCAAGCCATCACCTGTGAGTAAGAAACTGACACGCCAAGGCATGTCGCCTTTGAGGGCCCGCAGTAATTTATTAAAGGGTTGAATGTTTTGCGGAGGTAGCTCGAGCCAAAATGGTGCATAGATGCGTTCACCTATTTGGACGAAGCGGTTATCTACAAGATGGGTAGCACAGGGCCAGACTTGCCTAGCTAAAATTGGGGGCAAGAGATGGGTTAGATCATTGGGGCTTGTGCCTAGATCTTGAGATCTGGGCCACTTGAGATCCTGGATCAAGGTGGGTCGCCAGTCACAAGAGGTAGCCATGGGGGCGATGGAGCGCCTAATGGCAGCCACAGCTGCATGGACTTCAAGTAACTCCACCTTAAATCTTAGACTCTTAAAGAAATCCACAAGCTTACGTACCTCAGAGACATGTAAGGTGCGCAAGCGTTCTAGGGTAACATTTTTGCCTTGAAAGAGATGATGGGCTGGGAGATTGTTTTTCCCAAGTTGCTCTTTAGCCCGTTTCAATTCAGCCTTGGTGATGGCTGTGGGTCTAGTCCAAAAGGCAATGTAAACCTCTTCGGCTGCGCAGAGACTTTGCAGCTTGTTTTGCCAATCATCAAGTACTTCTGCCAGGTCTAGCTCTAAATTTGATGCTTCACATTTAATAGCCTGAAAGTCTTTTTGAAGTGAAGAGTGATTTTTTGGATCATATTGAAAGACAAACTGTAAGCTATGGCAACGTTGACTTAAAGTAACATTTAATACGGTTGTAAGTTGGTCTAGGAGATCAGCAAATTCACTTTCACCGATTAATTGTAAACTGCCTGAAAATTGCAATAAACTTACTAAAGATGCATCATCAGCTACAAGTACTCCGTCAGGAGCAGTGGTATAGAGTTTGCTCTGGGCCAGAGCACTTAAACCTAAGGTTGCTTGCAGTTGATCCCACAATTCATTGATGGCATAAAACAGGTTGGCTAAAGCCATTTATGGATTCCTTTTAGCTTTTTACAGCGAATTTACTAGTTTTGACGACGATCATTTGCGTGATGGCTAGCCCCTGAACATATTCAGCCGTAGACACGCGCTTCACGCGCAGCCGCACAATAAAGTGTTGGTTTGAGAGAATTTTTTCGGAGGTTTCATAGGCCAACTGAAAGGGCACTTCAAGTTCCCAGGTCATGCAGTTTTCAAGGACTCCTTGCGCTACAATAATGGGCGGGCCTGTGCAGACGCCATGCATTAAGGCGCGGTATTGGGCAAGAATTTTTAAATGGCCTTCATCATGCAAAGATTTATGGAAACTTAAAAAAGCTTGCTTGGTAAAATACTGCCTAGAATTGGCAAGTTGTTCGCGATAGTGCACAAAATCTAGATTAAAGATGTCAATGGTAGCTTGGGCCGCCCAAGATTTCAGGGCTTGGTCGGTATGCATGGGTTCATGCAAGGGATACATGGGGAGGATCTGCATGGCTTGGTTCACTCCAAAGTAGACAGGTTCAGGTCTTGCAAAAGCAAAGTAGCTTAAGGTTAGGAGCATAATACATAATGTTACACTTAAATAGACACAGGCTGCTGTAAGCTTGCGGTTTAGATGTTCCTGGTAGATTAGGCCATGACCAACATCATTTAGATCCCAAAAGAGTATTTGATCCTTGGGGTTTGTGGCTTCTATTTCTTGCTGTTGCTGTTTTGATCTTAGGTGCTTAAAGAGATTAAACATAGATTTTCTAAAAACTTGAAAAAGCTAAGGAATTATCAATGTAGGCTATATAACTTTTGGCACTGCATGATTTTGTAGTAGAGTATCTGCCTTAAAGCTTTTATTTGGCATATTTCTTTGAAACTTAAGCTATACCTTGCAAATAAGAAAAATGATTTATGTGTCAGGTAACGGTAGATTTAAGTGTGTGGTTTTAATCTGGATGCAGCTCTTTATATTTACATGAAGATAGCGTATAAAAGTAAGTTTTTGCGCGAGGGCCAAGGCTTTTCTTAAAGCACAAAAAGTTGTTATGTGTTGAGCAAACGTACAAAAATTTTTGCATCTATAGAGCGTTAAAGCTTGAAGGTAAAGTAGGCCAAGTATTGATCGATGGGACTGTGAGACTTATCTAACGAGCATTTATGTAGAATTAATCCATAAATGTAGTTGTTAAATGCGAGAAGTAATGTGGTTAAAAAGTGCTTTAATCTTGACTTTAACCGTGCTAATGTCTTTGATAGAGCTATCAAATTAGCACGCAACATGCCTTTTAGGTTGCTCAATAAAAGCATACAGGAGATAAAGATCAAGTCTCGAAGACGTATGTGGATAGCTTTTTTGGGGGTTATGTCGATGTCTTGCCAAACAGGTTGCTCGCTTAGTGTTTTAGCTCTAGCGCAAGCATAAGATGGCCTAGTTTGCATGGGTTAAGTCCTGGGTTAAGGTTTGCTTTTTTTTTTGCATGTGTGATCCATCTATTAGTTATATTATTTTTAATATATTAAATTTTATTAAAAGTTTTATTATGTACTATTGCCATTAATATTATGCATGATAATGAGCGCAATCAGCCAAAATATAAAGCTATCATGAGTCAATTAAGATGTTCTTTAAGGTTCGGCAGCTACCTTTACATGTAAGCCCCTGCGCTCAACTATGGCCTTAACTATGGCGTAATCCAAATCAAGAAGATCATTGAGATTGCCAAGGGCATAGAGCCTCTGGGCAAGGGCCAGTGGAGTCGGCTCGCGGTTATAGGTGTCAACAATGGGGCGCGAGAGATGTAAACATGGGGGAATGGTATCTGTGGCAATAGCTAGATCAAGGATTTCTGTTTGCTCAAGTTCACTGACATTGACATAAATACGCCCTGTACCAAAACCCACTACTTCAGCGCCCTGCTCCAGAAAGCGTTTCACTTTATCAAATAGGAGCAGGCGATCCTGGGCGTACAAAAAAGCAGCAATGGGATGGCGGCCACCGCTATACACACAAAAGCTATGCCAAAAGTTGTCAAAAAATAAACCAATAGTGAGTACGCAATCCATGTTGGGGGGAATTGTTTCTGTTAATTGATCAACTTGTGCTAATGGCGCCATATGATCTGCTAGATACACTCCTTGCACCATAATTTTTGCATAAGAGCTTAGAAACAAGAGTTCATTAGAGGTAAGCCACTGGTCATAGGCTAGATTGTGGGTGTATGTACCCTGTTTTAAAAAGGCTTTGTACTTATGATCAACTTCCAGGACACGCACTTGATAAAAGCCAGGGTTATGGGAAGTGATAAATTGACTTAAGGCTTCTTCGGAATGCGCCAGGCTACGTTTGACAGAACGAAATTTTCCCGCAGGCAATGGTATGTGTAAGATTTGGCTACAATGTTCACGTTGGGGCACCAAGAAGGCTGCAATGATCCTTTTGGCACCTTTTTTTACAGGCTTCATGTTACAAAAGGTAAAGGGTGAGCAAATTTCCTGCCAGATGCGCTTTATGGTCGGTGGGAGCTGCAGTTTTGGGAAACTTAAGTAGCGACTTAAGCCAATTTTAAAGGAAGGATAAGGTCTAAAGTCTTGATCATTAACTAAAGAGCTTGCAAGGGCTGTTAGGCGTTGCATAACTTTGGCGCCAAATTCGGCTAGGCAGTTGGGCTGACGGACATTATGGCGTTTAGCTAACTGCAATAAAGGCTCGCGCAGATATCCTTGGGTAAACCAAGTGGAAGGAAGATCTGAAGGCATAGCAGTAAATGTGTTAACTGGGATATTGGTTAACCAATAAATATTGGCAGGAAGATCCTCTTTAATATTGATGATCCGTTTGGCAGGGTTTGGGCCTTGGGCATACCAGCCTTCAGTAGGCATGAGGGGGTTGTCAAAAATTAAGCACCCTGTGGGAAAGTTTGGTAAGTTAAGTTTGTTTGACAAGGGTAATACTCCGTGGGTTATGGGTTAGGAGCCAAGACGGTTCTGGGTGTATGATAAATTATGATATGTCAAAAATTATAGAAAATAGTTCAAAAAAGTTCGGCTAGGCTATGCTAGCAAGGATCCCCGAGCCTGGGCTAAGGTTTGGCTCCACGTATAAAAAGCGAAATATCAAATTTGTTAGATGGCTGTCAAGTAGCTCGAGCAAACCTAAATACGTAGGAGTCACGATTCCCACAGTGCTTGGAGAAATTGGCAACAAGTCCAATTTTGGGCCTAGAAGATCTTCATCTGCAAAAGTGTGCGCTCTATAAATTCTAATTCTGCTGTTATATATAAATATTTTTTAAAATGTATCTTTAAAAATATAAGACGCAAGTTCATCAAGAGTGTAATGGATCAAAAGAAACATTTTATTACATAGTGCTGATATTTTTGAATGGCAGACACGCAAAAGGGTTGTGATCACTTTGGCTCATGCATAACGACGTGCAACAATTTTGGTGAAAGATAATAAGATATGGCACATACATGTAAATAGATTAATTTGCATATTTTATGTAATAGTTATTTATCTAAGTAGAATATCAAAATTATGTAAAAGTTATACATTGTAGCTTTATGATCAAATGTCATGTTTATAAACAGTATCGTGCCAATAGATAACAGAATTTGAGCAGTTTAATTCTTTATTCATGGCGCAAGTTGCGTGTCATAAGTTCAGACAAGACATCAAGTGGTTTCTTGCCTGTTTCAAGAATCTCATAGACCGCTTCACAGATCGGAGCATCAATTTTGCGCTCTAAGATCAATCTATGCACGGCTCTACAGGTGGCAACACCTTCAGCTACCATGCCAAGCTCTCGTGTAATTGTCTCAACAGATTTACCCCGCCCGATACCAAGGCCTACCTGACGATTCCTTGATAAGTCACCTGAAGACGTCAAAATGAGATCGCCCATGCCTGAGAGTCCCATAAAAGTATCGGGTCTGGCCCCTAACGCCACACCGATACGTTGCATTTCGGCCAGTGCTCTTGTGATTAAGGCCGCTTGGCTATTGGTGCCAAGATGTAAGGCTGCGCAGATTCCACAGGCAATGGCAATGATGTTTTTCAAGGCACCGCCAGCCTCAACACCTGTCACATCATCGGAGTAATAACAGCGAAGCGACTGATTGGAGAAGAGTTCCAGTAAATGACCACCAATCTGGGGATTTTTGGAAGCTATGACAACGGCTGTGGGCATAGCCTGCAACACTTCTTTGGCAAAAGAAGGGCCAGATAAAACCGCATAGGTGTGGGGAATTTCTAAAGCATTGTGCACAATTTCATGACCAAGATGCATAGTTGCTAACTCAAAGCCTTTGGCTGTGTTAACCACAACAACATCTGGCAGGAGATTATCTTCTACTGTGCGCAAAAATTCGCCCAATTTCTGGCAGGGAATTGAGAGCACAAGCAGTTGTGTCCGTAAAACTGCCACATCGCTCGTAGCAACAAGATTTGGATTGAGGGCAAACCCAGACAAATACCGCGTGTTTTCATGCTTGGAATTGATGTTTTCAGCAAGTTTTTTATCGCGCAACCATAAATTTACATGGTAGCCCTTGTTTGCTAGATGATTGGCCAAAGCAGTGCCCCAAGACCCTCCACCAGCAACAGTCAATGAATCCCAAGCAGGCATATCTTCCTCCAAAATTTACGATTGCAGCTTTAGTGCAAAATTACTTTAGAAATCTATAGATTATATTATATCAACTTGCATTGCCTATAAGGTTGCATATATGATTCATTAGCAGTAATTATATGCAAAAATAATCTATGATATGGTTGCTATAGAATATTTTTGTAAAAATATTACAATGTAAAATTTTAATATAGCTAGAACATATAATTGTAGATATATCTAAAGAATATTTTTTCTAGAATACACTACAGAATACTTTCTCTATTATTTTATGCTATTTCAATACATAATTGTATCGTTAAGT
>JAFTDU010000020.1 GCA_017454005.1 Desulfovibrionaceae bacterium
ACTTGGCAGCCACACTAAGAGCCGGATGCGGGAATGCTGCAAGTCCGGATTCTGTGGGGGGGATGACAGGAAATAAATTAATATATTGAACCTCAAATTCTTTATATAAATTTAATAACTGTCATCTCTACCCGACAATTAATTATAATACATCGTTAAAAACATTACGCAAAAGAGATTAAAATTTAGTTTTTTTAATGTGTCATGAAAATTGTGTACCTAAATCTATCATTAATATTATAAATATAACACGTTTTTTCGACGATTACGTTATATTTTGTTACTTAATATTTAAAATGTGACATCCATAATTGTAAACTTGTAGCAAATGCTAAAGATAAATTGAATGTTAGAATAGTATAATTGAACACTTAAGATGTATGAATATTTCTGTATATCAATAATTTAACACTAATATGGGCAATGCAAAAATTTATTTTAACCAATACATCAATACATCATTACATTATATAACTAACATGTTAGTATTGTGACATATAGCAAATATTCTGAATTAAGTTGATAACTGTTCATGGTATAATTTGGCAAGAATACAAACAGCTTAAAATTTTTTTGAAGATTTAAACAAAAAATTGTTAAAGAGTTTGCATTTAATATTAAAACAGGAAGTTAGTAGTTTAACTACAAGTCAATGAGATAAGTCCATAGAAAGGCTGCATTTTTTGAGGCTGAAAGACTCTTGCTATTTGTGGTGAACTCATGCTCTAAGCAACTTACGTTTTTTTCAAGTATCAAACTCTAAAGTTTGATACAGTATATCTCATGCACTCTTTGTGACATGAACAATATCGATTAGATAGAGTAAGTTTCTTGACCATACATCGATTGAAACTATGTCATTACCAATAGTAGATTGATATTGAGTTTGATTACACGAAGTATATATTAATATAATATAAAGGTCAGGTAAACAATTACTAAAAAATAATATCGTGAATAATATATTACATTGTATGTACTCTTCATGAAAGACATCTTTCAATATTGTTATATGTTATTTTGTATAATTTTTAACTCTATAAAATAATATTTAACAAATCTTTAAGTAACAAAAATCAAGCAAGATATGATCTTAAATTGTTGTGTTTATTTGAAAACTATATTGCTAAATAAATGTTAATATTATCAATGTAAAAATTATAAGCACTATTTTTTATATTATAACTTTGAAAGCTCATAGTTTGCATAGTTCTCTAATTTTAAACATTTATCATAAAACAAATCTTTTCTTATATAATAAACTAAACTAAACTAAAATAGATTAATTTATATTCTTCTAAAAAGAGTATCTCTATTAATCACTGTTAAGTGAATTTGTTATGCACACTTAGGAGCATTTATGAAGTCTCACATCTTCTCTAACAACATCTTGCAGCTGTTTCTACGAGGCCTCTTGGCGTTCACAATAGTGTGTTGCTGGCAGCTTTGTGCTTTTGCGCAAGATGGGATGCAGCAATATCCTGTGCCGCAAACAGTGAGTCCGCAATTGCAGAAGTTTATCACTTGTACGCCCTTGTTGCCTTATTGGAATGCCCATCCACGTACACCTGCTGAATGGCAGAAACTTGTGGATCAATCGGCTAAGGTTATGCGGCAAAAAAATGCCCTGCTTCTAGCTAAATTAAAGGTGCAAGTGGCCACAACTAAACTTAACGGCGTGAGTGTGCAAACATTAATCCCAGAAACAGTTGATCCAGAACAGCAGGGTAGAGTACTTTTGCATATTCATGGTGGAGGCTATGTCTTTCATCCAGATGGTACAGGTATTGATGAAGCTATCATGATGGCAGCATTTAGTCGGATGCGTGTAGTATCGGTAGATTATCGTATGCCACCAAAGTATCCTTATCCCGCAGCTCTTGATGATGTGTTTTTAGTGTATAAAGAACTCCTCAAGACCTATACACCAAAGAGCATTGGGGTTTTTGGTTCTTCTACAGGTGGCGGCCTGACGCTCGCTTTGGTGTTAAGGGCCAAAGCCGAAGGTGTGCCTTTACCTGCGGCCATTGCCCCAGGATCGCCGTGGTCAGATCTTGCCAAGATTGGCGATACATATTTTACCCATGCGGGCCAAGATAATGTGCTTGTCACCTATGATGGCTGGCTTGGCGAGGCAGCTAGGTTGTATGCCAATGGCCATCCTTTGAATGATCCCTATCTCTCGCCTGTTTATGCAGATGTTACTGGCTTTCCGCCAGCCTTATTGACATCAGGAACACGGGATTTATTTTTATCGAATACTGTACGAATGCATCTGAAATTTTTACAGGCTGGTGTGCCGGCTGAGTTAGTAGTCTTTGAGGGCATGAGTCATGTGCTCTATCAAGCTGACCCTGATATACCAGAAGTTCAGTTCCATTTTGAGCTGTTGCGGAAATTTTTTGTTCGTAATTTTCAATAGTACTTTTTTGCAGTATACACACGCTTGTGTTCTTTGAGAGCATAAGCGTGTCTTAGACTTGTTAAATTTAAGGAAAAATTTATGGCGCAAACAAATCTGGCAATTGATGGGGTCGAGTTGACGGTGGTTGAAGATCGGCCAACCTTTGATCTTTTTGCCTTCATGGAAATGAGTCATGAGAATCGCATTGGCGGAGCTACTTTAGAGCGCTTTGAACATTTGTGGGAGGAGTGGTGTAGCAGCCTATCCGCCTATCTTATTGATACAGGGAAAATCAAGTATTTGGTCGTGTGGCTGCCGCAAAGTGTGGAAG
Organism: Desulfovibrionaceae bacterium; assembly: GCA_017454005.1. GTDB lineage: Bacteria > Desulfobacterota > Desulfovibrionia > Desulfovibrionales > Desulfovibrionaceae > Desulfovibrio. The sequence goes on from JAFTDU010000020.1 coordinate 2,736, forward strand.
AACTGGTGGATAAAACTTGGAAAGCGACACCCTCGGAAGGCTTTTTGCTGAATTCGCTCGCGCAATTTTTATGTATGTCATTTATTCAGCTGGTGTTGCCTGAAGTGGATGAATCGAGTTGTGCGCCATCGCCGAGGCCGACCCCAACCTTGCGGGCGTGTCTTGAAAAATTAGGCGTACCCTATAAGAGCCCCACATCTTCCCTGTTGAGTTTGCAGTATGCAATAGTGACCCATTATCCCTACCGTGGCGGCTGTGAAATCTGTCATTTACAAGATCATTGTCCAAAAGGGCAGGGCCGGGCAGAAGATGCGAGTGTCGTCTTGCCAGGCTATGAGCACAAAGTGCAAGAATAGAATTAGGCCTCTGTACAAAGTCATGCAAAATCAATAATAATGTGCGCTCAGTGTATGTTTTAACTTGCGGGAGGTCGCAAGGGAGTGCCACAGTCAAGTCTTCATGATCCACGGGCTAGTCTTTGTGATGATTTGGGAAGAACCGTGCGCTATGTGCGCATTTCCATAACGGATCGTTGTAATTTACGCTGCAAATATTGCCAAAGTAATGCCCAGACCTGCTATATCCCTCATGATAATATTTTGCAATATGAAGAAATATTACGTATTGTCAAAATATTACATGGTTTAGGTGTTGCTAAAGTACGGTTAACAGGGGGCGAACCATTTGCACGTAAAGGGTGCCCTGATTTAATTTCTTTGTTACGTACACAATTTCCAAATTTAGATTTGCGTATAACAAGTAATGGAACATTGCTCCAAGAGCATGTGCCAATGTTAAAAAAATTTCATGTCAATGCTGTTAATTTGTCATTAGATACTTTTGATGCACAAGTATTTACAGAAATTACTGGCGCAAATCTTCTAGGAAATGTTTTAAATTCCTTGGATGCCTTGCTTGCGGCGAATATTCAAGTTAAACTCAATGCCGTAGCATTGCGCGGGATCACGCAGCCAGCTCTTGATGATTTTATTTATGCGGCCACATCTTTGGGTATTGATGTACGTTTTATTGAATTCATGCCCATTGGTCACGATACAGCTTGGTCAAAAGATTTGTTCTGTCCTGTTGCTGATATTTTAGCTCTTGCCTGGGAGCGCGTGCCTTTGCAGCCTGTAAGTGTTGATAATCCCTTGCAAGGACCAGCACGTATGTTTGAAATTAAAGGCAAGCGTGGTCGCCTAGGATTTATTTCGCCAATTTCTAATCATTTTTGTCATACATGTAATCGTTTACGTTTGACAAGTGATGGTTATTTACGTTTGTGTTTATATGATGATCAACAGTATCCTTTGCGGACTTTAATGCGTGAAGAAAAGCTTGATGATCTTGCTTTGGCTGAGAAGATTAAGCAAGTGATTCGTACTAAACCTTTGGGCATCCATTTATTACAAGCACGTAAACAGCAACAGCCTGTAGCGCAGCGTACAATGTCTGGTATTGGAGGTTAAAGTTTGTGATTTCTTATCTTGAAGGAAGGGTGCAAGCTACTTTTGGCAATGTGTGTGTGCTTTTGACGCCAGGAGGGGTGGGATATTCTGTTGCTCTCCCAGCGCATACTTTACAAGCCTTGCCCAAACAAGGCGAACAAGTGGCTTTCTTCACGCATTTGGTGGTGCGCGAGGATAACCTGGAATTGTTTGGTTTTAGCACGCTTGATGAATTACAAACCTTCGAGAAGCTGATCACAATTACTAAAGTCGGTGCGCGTACAGCTCAAGCTATATTATCGATTTTTCGGCCAGATGATTTGCGCAGCATGGTGACCCACGATGACTCAAGTTTACTTATACGTGTGCCTGGGATCGGCAAAAAAACAGCCCAACGCATTTTTTTGGAGCTCAAAGATAAGCTTGGGCCTTTAAACGTCGAGGAAATTGTCGGGACAAGTTTTACAGGTGATCCCCAAGTGTTTAGAAATGTTCTAGATGGATTAGCAGGACTTGGCTACTCAGAAAAAGAAAGTATCCCTGTGGTCACTAAAATTTTACAGGCTACGCCAACTTTAAGTATTGCCGAGGCGTTGCGTGCCGCCTTAAAAGCACTTTCTGAAGGACAAGCCTAATGAGTGCAGAGCAAGAGCAAACTGAGGCCCAAGAACAGCTTATGCAAGCTGATAAGGTGCAAGAAGAACATGTGCGGCCGAAACGCCTTGAAGATTTCATTGGGCAAGAGCAGCTTAGGGCCAATCTGCGCATCTTTATTGATGCGGCCAAGCAGCAGGGCAAAGCTCTAGATCATACGTTATTTTATGGCAATCCGGGCCTTGGGAAGACGACTTTGGCCCAGATCATGGCCCATGAACTTAATGTGCAGCTTGTGTGTACTTCTGGGCCAGTGTTGGAGAGAAGCGGTGATTTAGCAGCCATCTTAACCAAACTTGAGCCCCATGACTTATTGTTTGTGGATGAAATTCACAGGATGCCTATTGCTGTTGAAGAGATTTTATATCCGGCCTTAGAAGATTTTCATTTGGATATTATCTGTGGCCAAGGCCCGGCAGCCCGCACCGTAACCATTGATTTGGCGCCATTTACTTTGGTTGGCGCCACAACCCGCATGGGGTTAATCTCCTCGCCCTTGCGGGATCGCTTTGGGATTTTGCAACATTTAGAATTTTATACACCTGAAGATTTAGCAAGGATTGTGCAACGTACGGCGCGGATCCTAGGGGTGCAGATTAGCGAAGCAGGCGCCTTGGAAATTGGCCGCAGATCGCGCGGAACCCCACGCATTGCCAACCGCTTTTTACGGCGTGTCCATGATTTTGCCCTGGTCAGTGGTGCTAAAGAAGTGACTGAAGTGGAGGCGAGTCTTGCGCTAAAGACTATGGGAGTGGATGAATTAGGCTTAGATGTAATGGATCGCAAAATTTTGCAGGTTATCCTTATAAATTATGCTGGAGGACCTGTGGGGCTTAAAACCTTAGCTGCAGCCAGTTCTGAAGATGTGCGCACAATTGAGGATATCTATGAGCCCTATTTAATCCATAGTGGTTTTTTGAAACGTACCTCCCGTGGCCGTATGGCGACAGAGAAAGCTCGCGAGCATTTAAAAGATGTGCTAGGGCAAATTGCCTAGCGCCTTAAAACCCACATTGTAAGGCGCTAGTGACAAGCATATTTTGCAAACTATATCGTAATGTTTGGGTTTTTAGCACTTATATTTGGTTTATAGGCAAAATGTTTGGTAAATTAACCAAAATACTCTGCTATGCCTTGACAAGTGTCGTGGTTTTAGAGCATTATATATTTTCGTGCTTATAGCTGCACCAGGAGCATTTTTTAATGGTGTTCGGTGCGGCTTGACAAACAAATGCTTTTGGCGCAAGATTAATTCTTGCGCTCATGAAAAAAAAGAGTGAAGTTCTTTGCTTTTGGCCCAAGATTATGTGTTTGCGAGTGTTTTAGCTAGTCGGTTTAAATGACTTGACAGATAACTAAAAATTTGGCAAAACCCAACCTTGCGCATTGAGCTCTGCTGTCTAGCAAGCTCAATCTTTTTTTCTCTAAAGAAAAAGTGCTTGACTTCTTCTTTACTTAAGAGCATAAGAACTTTGTCTGTTTAGTGAATGTAGTATCAATAAGATATTCGTGATTTTAAGTGAAGTAACAATAAAATTCAGTTATATGTTACATCGTTTAAAATAAAAGTACTTGACAGGCAAATTAAGTTCTGATAAAAAGCAATAAGTTTGCAAGCTCTCTTGTGAATTAAAAAAGTAGATCAAAAAGCAAACTTAAGACGCTTGACAGAGAAATCTGAAAAGTGTAAAAAGCTAAATGTGCTCAAGCTAGAAATCTTTGCGAGCTAAAAAAAGAGCTTGACAAAGAAAATGAAAAAGAGCATATTACAAAAACGCTCTGAACGAACGTAAAACTTTGTTCTTTGACAAGTGAATAGCGAGTGGAAAGAATCAACTTTGAGATTCTGATTTCTGCTTTAAGCAGGAATCTAGCCAAGATATTAAACTGGAGAGTTTG
>JAFTDU010000021.1 GCA_017454005.1 Desulfovibrionaceae bacterium
TATTTATTATTTATTATTCTTAATTATATTTAAGAAAATAGTTATACTTATCATTAATATACATGTATGTTTAATATTATAACTATTAAAATATTTTATAATAATAAATACTATCCATTATATTTATTATTATATTTATGATAGAGTTTATAATTTTCAATATAATATATGTAATTTTCTGAACTTGTTATAATCTTGAATTATAAATGATATCTAGTGTCTAGTAAATATCAATATCTCTCTTACACTATAGATATAACAAACTATAAAGCTCTTGATGCAGATGATATGCCACTCTCCAGGCATCCAAGAAAGGTCGTTGCAAATCCAAAAAGACATATCTAACAAGCTAAGTTTTGAATTCTTAAGGCGTAAGCCTAAAGGCAAAGGCCTTTGAGGCTAAGCCTTAAGCCCCTTTGCCTTGTTTCTTTGGGCGAAAAAGCATATATATTGCATGTCAGGCAAGGCTTATGTGCCTAAAAAGGTGCTGTAAGTCGAGCCATTTTTTAAAACCCATTGTGCAAAGTCTTGCTTATTTTTTGGAGGCGTAACTTGTGCTTGGAAAAGGCTCACTTGCAAAGTGCGACACTCTTGGTGCGCTTAGCTCCAAAAGATATTGCCATGTTTCGCTTCTTGCTTGAAGCGCATGCCCATCTAGCCTATTTTACAGTGCTTGAGCGGCAAACAGCACTCTTGAAATTAAGTTATCCCATAATGCGCGAAGCTCAAGTGCTAAAAACTTTAGATGAAATGGCAGCTTCTGTGTCTTTCACTGTAAAGCCTTGGCCCAGGTTTCAATAAATTTGCTTTTGTTGATGCTGCTTGAAAAGCTTAACAGTGTGTCACAGAAGAAAGTCTGTCTTGACGACACATGGCTCATGTCTACTTATGAGCATTTGAGAAGTGTGTCGCACAGGTAGTTCGCATTCAATTCCATATCGCCTAAATACCTCACAGTTTCCTAAGATAGTATATATGTCAATGTACACCAAGAGAGTTTTTTCTATCAGTAGGCTTGGAGGACAGGATGGCCAATCTCAAGTATAAACGCATTCTTGTCAAATTGAGTGGTGAAGCACTTGCAGGTAGCAAAGGTGTTGGTATTGATCCTGAAATAGTTGCAGATATTTGTAAAGAACTGAGTTTAGTTTTGCAGATGGGCGCTGAAATGGCTTTGGTCATTGGTGGCGGCAATATTTTTAGGGGTCTATCTGGTTCGGCCCAGGGTATGGAACGTTCTTCAGCCGATTATATGGGCATGTTAGCAACCGTTCTCAATGCCTTGGCTGTCCAAGATATGTTGGAAAAGCAAGGGCATCCCACGCGTGTGCTTTCAGCCATTACAATGCAAGAGGTCTGTGAACCGTTTATTCGTAGACGGGCCTTAAGACATTTAGATTTAGGACGTGTGGTCATCTGTGCTGCTGGTACAGGTAATCCCTATTTTACCACCGATACAACTGCAGCTTTACGGGGCATGGAATTAAAATGTGATGCCATTATTAAAGCCACTAAGGTTGATGGCATTTATGACAAAGATCCACAAAAGTATGCTGATGCTGTGCGCTATACACAGATTAGTTATGATGACGCCTTACGTCTGCGCTTAGGCGTCATGGACGCTACAGCCTTTGCTTTAGTACGTGATAATCATGTGCCATTACTGGTCTGTCGCATGTTTGGTGGTGATATTGCTAAATTAGTACAAGGTGACTCTGTAGGTACCATTGTGTGTGATCCTATTTAGCGCAGACATTAAGTCAGCTGATTTCCCATTGCCAGCCCTTTGGCAACACGCGACGCAAAATGAGCAGTGCTTCTTTGCGTCGAGTAGTTCACAAGTTTTTTGTTTTCTAGGAGTGCTCTATGGCTGATATTGATTCAGTACTTCTTGATGCCGAAGACCGCATGGAAAAAACCATTGCCTCCCTGCAAAAAGACTTTGGTAAACTGCGTACAGGGCGGGCCTCTGCCTCCCTTGTTGATGGAATCAAAGCAGATTACTATGGTACCATGACGCAAATTTCGCAGATGGCTACTGTTGCTGTCCCTGATAGTCGTACCTTGACCATTCAACCCTGGGATAAGGGCGGTATGGCAGTCATTGAAAAGGCTATTTTGAAATCCGATTTAGGTTTAACACCCATTAATGATGGACGTTTAATTCGCATTTCCATTCCGCCGCTAACCGAAGAACGCCGCAAAGAATTGTGTAAAATCTCGCGGAAGTTTGCAGAAGAAGCCAAAATTAGTGTGCGTAATGTGCGCCGTGATGCCAATGATTCACTGAAAAAAATGGAAAAAGATAAGCAGATTACAGAAGATGAGCTCAAAAAAGCCACGGAGAATGTGCAGAAGCTGACTGATAAATTTGTGGAAGAAGTGGATAAGCGTTGTTCGGCGAAAGAAAAAGAAATTATGGAAATCTAGGGCAGGGGCAAGTTGGGGCATGGAAGCACGAGAGGCAGCTTGGCAGGTATTGCCCAAGCATTTGGCGATAATTATGGATGGCAATGGTCGCTGGGCTAAAGAGCGTGGTCTTACCCGTTCCCAAGGTCACCGCGCAGGTGCCGAGAATGTTTATCCCATTGTGTCAGAATGTCGACGCTTGGGGATTGCCTATCTCACCCTCTATGCCTTCTCAAGTGAGAATTGGCAACGTCCTAAACCTGAAATTCAAGTCCTATTTAGTCTTTTAAGTGATTTTTTGCGGCGCTTTTTGCCGCAACTTGAACAAGAACAGATTCGCTTGCACACCCTAGGTGACCTGACAGCCCTACCTTTAACCCAACAGTTAGCCTTGCAGCATGCCATGCAGGTGACAGCCAAAAATCAGGCGATGACCTTAAATTTGGCGATCAACTATGGGGGCCGCATGGAGATTGTCAATGCGGTTAAGAGTATCATGGCGCAAGGATTGACAGCAGATGCTGTCACAGAACAAGTCCTGGCCGAGCATCTCTATACCAAAGGTCAACCAGACCCAGACTTTTTGATCCGCACAAGTGGGGAACAAAGGTTAAGCAATTATCTGTTATTTCAATGTGCCTACAGTGAACTGTATTTTACAAGCGCCTTTTGGCCTGATTTTGATGTCGCGGCTTTGCACGAAGCTTTACATGAGTTTGCTAGGCGGCAGCGACGCTTTGGGAAAATAGAAGACTCAAAGCAAGCAGAATAGAGCGCAGCAGGAGGAGCGGCAAGGTCGCCGGAAATGTTATGGAGATATTTTCGAACCTAGATAAACGCAGAATTATTACAGGTTTAGTGTTGATTGCCCTGTTGATCGGGGTGCTACTGGCAGGTGGCGTGCCCATGCTGGTGTTTATCTTGTTGGTAGCAGCTTTGGGTCTCTGGGAATTTTATGATTTATTTTGGGGGAAAACAGGGCGCTTGCCAAGCAGGATCTGTGCCATAGCTTTGGGTTGGGCCATGTTGATTTTGACTTGGTTAAACAGGCCCCAAGATGCCTTAGTCTGTCTTGGTGCAGGCTTTGTGCTGGTAGCCTTGAGCTTTTTATTCCGCTGGGATGTGGTGGGGGAAGATACCGCCTTTTCCCCAGGAGGCATCTTTCTGGCAGGTCTAGCCTATGTGCCCTTATTGTTGCTGCCAGCAACCTATCTTGCGACCGTTAAACTAGTCTTTGTCTTGTGTGCTGTAGCACTTTCTGATACGGCAGCTTATTTTGTCGGCACACGCTTTGGGCACCATAAGTTATGGTCAAGGGTGAGTCCGAAAAAAAGTGGTGAAGGTGCTGTAGGAAGTCTTGTAGCTTGTGTGCTCTTTTGTACCATCTATGGCGCCTGTTTTGGCCGAGCTAGTTGGTTTTCCTTTTTCCTCTTAGGCATTGCAGTCAATGCCTTTGCCCAATTAGGTGATCTTTTTGAATCTGCCTTAAAACGCTCTGTCAATGTTAAAGATTCAAGTCAATTGCTGCCTGGCCATGGAGGCGTGTTGGATCGCATTGACAGTCTCTTGTTTGCTCTTCCCATGGTGGCTGTGGTTGATCAGTGGTTCTTTTTCTTTTAAATGCTTGGGCCCCTGGCGCATGGTGTGACTCGCCTGTGCCGCGGGCTTTTTTTGAATATTTTCGAGGCATGCATGGCAAATCTCTGGCCAGGGCGTTTGGGCCCACAGGTAAACTATATTTCAGAGCCGCCCACTGTGGACTGGCAAGAGGCCTATCCCCGCTCTGTGGTCATCTTAGGCTCTACAGGCTCCATTGGGCGCAATACCCTAGCCGTTCTTGCCAAGGCAAGAGACAAGTTTCAGGTCATGGGGCTTGCTTGTGGGCGTAATATTGAGCTCTTAGCCCAGCAGGCGGAACTCTATCGGCCACCCTATCTCGCAGTGCAAACAGAAAAGTTACGCGAAGAGCTTGTTGCAAGATTAGCCAAAAGCTACCGCCCAGAGATTTGGGTGGGTCAAAAAGGCTATGCGCTCCTTGCAAGTATTGCAGAAGCAACGACTGTTGTCTCTGCCCAAGCAGGCGCTGCAGGACTTACAGGTACCTTGGCAGCGGTCTTAGCCCACAAAGTTGTCTGTTTAGCCAATAAAGAAAGTTTGGTCTTAGCTGGCAATTTAGTTAGAGATTTGTGTGCCCAAACCCATGCCGTGATTTTGCCGGTAGATTCAGAACATAATGCCCTGTTTCAGTGTCTTGCAGGCCGCGGACAAGATGTGGAGAGTCTCATCCTCACAGCTTCGGGGGGACCTTTTTTAGGCAAATCAGCCAAAGAGCTAGCCCAAGTCACTGTGGAGCAAGCTCTAAAGCACCCCAATTGGCAGATGGGCCAAAAGATTAGCATAGATTCAGCTACCATGATGAATAAGGGCTTAGAGATCATTGAGGCGGTGCAGCTCTATGGTGTAGCCCCAGGGCAAGTTGAGGTCTTAATCCATCCTCAATCGATTGTGCACTCTTTAGTGCGCTTTCAAGATGGGGGGCTTTTGGGGCAATTTGCTGTGCCTGACATGCAATTGCCCATAGCCCACTGTCTCATGTGGCCTAAAGCTCTGCCCCATGTAGTAGAAAAAGCTAGTTTACAGCGGGGTTTTAACTTAAGTTTTCTGGAACCAGATCCCACAGCCTTTCCCTGTCTTAGTCTTGCCCAAAAAGCATTGGAAGAGCGGGGTGGCATGTGTGTGGTGCTCAATGCGGCCAATGAAGCTGCTGTCGAGCTATTTTTAGGGCACCAATGTGGTTTTATGGATATTCCTGGCCTTATTGCTTTAGCCATGGAGGAGCATGCTGCCACAAATCCAGGTCATGCACCCTTGTGTCCACCCTTAAATGAACTACTCAAAGGGCAACAAGACAGGTCGCTTGCAGACATTGTGGCGGAGCTTACAGCAAACATTCAGAATTTAGACCGACACACACGAGAGTTTGTACGTGCGTGTCAGGCGCAGGGAGCGTGTGCGTGCAAACTATAGTGGCTGTGATCTTGGTCTTGGGTGGGTTGATCTTTTTTCATGAACTAGGCCACTTTAGTGTGGCTCGCCTTTTTGGCATGGGCGTATCCACCTTTTCCCTGGGTTTTGGGCCGAAACTCTACAAATTTAAGCGCGGCAAGACAGAGTATGCCTTGTCGCTTGTGCCCTTAGGTGGCTATGTGGCCTTGGTTGGGGAATCTGATTCTAATGATATCCCCGAAGGTTTTACAGAGGAAGAATGCTTTTCCTTGCGGCCTGCCTGGCAGAGATTTTTGGTCGTTTTAGCAGGACCCTTGGCCAATATTATTCTAGCCTGGGTGCTTTTTTTTGGTTTAGCTTTAGTATGGGGTACACCGACCTTGTTGCCTGAAGTGGGCCAAGTGCAGCCCCAAAGTCCAGCCCAAAAAGCAGGTTTACAACCCAATGACCATATTCTTGCCATTAATGGCCAGCCTGTACAGCACTGGGAGGAGTTAAGTGCTCTCATCGCTGCCAGTAATGGTGCGCCCATGGATTTTGAGGTGACGCGCAAAGAAAAAGATGCAGAGACCCTAGTGACAAAACATCTAGAGGTCACAGCCGAACGCAGAACACGCAAAACCATTTTTGGGGAAGAAGAAGTAGCGTGGCTTGTGGGCATCAGCGCCAAGGGCACAGTGCTCAAAGAACCAGAGAGTCTGGGACAAGCCTTTATTACAGGATTTCGTCAAACCTATCGTATGGTTGCTTTGACCTGCCAGGGCTTTGTCAAACTCATAGAACGGGTCGTGCCTTTGGATCAAGTGGGTGGCCCCATTATGATTGCCAAACTTGTGGGGGAACAGGCCGAAGCGGGCTTGCCAGGCCTTTTGGCCCTAACAGCGCTAATTAGCATCAATTTGGGTATTTTAAACCTCTTGCCAATACCTGTCTTAGATGGGGGCGCTATTTTCTTTTGTCTCTTAGAGATGCTTATGCGCAGGCCCATTAACCAAAAGGTGCAAGAGTATGCCATGCGCGTGGGTCTAACGTTGCTTGTAGGTTTGATGCTTTTAGCAACCTACAATGATATCGTGAGGCTCTTTAAATCATGAGCTTGCGATCAAGAGATGATCTAACCCTGATCCTTAATGCCAGTGAAGGCTGCTTACAGATTGTCTTAGCTCGTGCCACAGATATCTATATTAGTTATGGTGCAGGCCTTGAAAATCACGCAACTGAACTCTTTGCACCAGTCTTTACGGATCTCTTGCACACCTTGCACTTAAAGTTAGAGATGCTGCAGAGACTTGCCTGTGTGTGTGGCCCAGGCTCCTTCACAGGGATTCGTTTAGTATTGACTACAGCCCTTGCCCTTAGACGCAGTTGTGGGATGCTTGTGGCTGGCTTAAATTATTTGCAGGCCTTGGCAGTGGAAGCCCAAATGCTTGGGCAGTTAGCTAAAGACACCTGCATCTATGTTGTGACCCATGCAAGACAGAATCTTGTGCATCTGCAGAGCTTTACGGTTGGGGATGACTGTGTACAACCAACAAGTGACATAAGCTTAGTTGCCCCAACACATATGGCAACCCTTGTTAAGCCCAAGTCCTATGTTATTGGTAGTGGGCTTCTGCGCAATAGTGATTTGATTAATGCGCTTAAAAAACAAGATGTCAGCATTTTAGCTTTAAGCGAGCCTAGCCCTAAAGCCCTTGTTGAGTTAGCTACAAGGGCGCAGTATAGCGATGAAGATTTAACGCCTTTATATGTCCGTCCCTGTGATGCATTAACCCAGCTTGATAGCTTATGTGTGAAGCAAGGACTTTCGCCAAGTGCCACATCAAAAAAGGTGACCCATCTTTTACATGAGGCACCTCGAAGTTTTCTGTAACAAGTGACCCCGCAAAAGCCATATTTTGCGGGGTCTTAAAATATCAGGAGTAGCTTATGCAGAAGGCTGTAGTATTATTTTCAGGCGGCCAAGATAGCAGCACCTGTTTATTATATGCTCTGACCCACTATGCGCATGTGTGGACACTTGGTATTAGCTATGGGCAAAAGCATAGTGTCGAATTAGCTTGTCGCAAGACGATCTTAGATATTTTAAAGCAGGATAGAGATCGATTTACGGGAAGTTTAGAAGAAGATCATGTGATTGATCTCAAAGATCTTGCAACCCTAACAGATAGTGCTTTGACCAATGATAAGCCAATTGTTATGGGGGCAAATGGCTTACCCACATCCTTTGTACCTGGCCGCAATGTGATTTTTTTAAGTCTTGCTGCAGCACTAGCCTATGATAGAGGTGCTGACACAATCATTGCAGGGATGAGTCAAGTTGATTACTCAGGATATCCTGACTGTCGGGAAGAGACTTTAAAGAGTATGACCCAAACCTTAAGTCTTGGGCTGAATAGTCCCATACACATTGAAGCGCCTCTCATGCATCTAAGTAAAGCTGCAACCTGGGCATTGGCTAATGAACTTGGTGGCGAGTGGGCTATTAACATGCTCCTTGAACATACGGCAACCTGCTATAGGGGTGTACATAATAAGCGGCATGCTTGGGGCTATGGCTGCGGGGAGTGTCCAGCTTGTGTGTTACGCGCCAAAGGCTATGCTGAGTTTAGGGATATGCTTCACAATAATAGACTCGAGTAATCTTACTTCATTATTCGATAATCTGGTCCTGAATTGTTTGCGCACAAACGCGCAGTTCTTTAAATTTTTAAGTCGAGCAAATTCCCCAACTAATTGTCAATTGTTGTATAATTGATGCATTGCATCGAAGAATTGCACCAGATAAATCTTAATATTTGCAGTAAGTCTTCATCTAGCGTTTATAGTGTCTTATCATTGTAGAAAACCAAAACTACTATGCTAAACATGGGTCATATATTTTGCATAGTCTCTTGGTGAATGTCTGCTGTTCATAAACATTGGGCTATTAAGTTAGCATTGTTCTCTTTATTGGGTATGCTTTGTACTTCACTTAAAGTATGCTCTTAAGTTAGTTCAATAGGATGATGTTAAGATTTATGATGTCACTTCGAGTTACTATGCATTCTGCTGACTTCTCGTGATGCGCTTTTTTGAGCAGTATTTGTCAGAAGTATACTACTTTGCCATACATCTATACACACTCCTTACATTTGTAGATCTCTCTTATGAATGTATTTCATGTGAATCTGCACACTTATGCTCTACACCTTACTTAATTTAGGTATGTTGACTCTATCAATAGTCTGGATATAGAAAAGAAGAATGTAGGAAGTTCAAATGCCAACAGGAGGTGTTGATGATGCCAGGTATCTCTGTAAATGTTCAGCCTTCAATTCTTAATTGGGCAATGCAAAAAGCGCAAATTGAAAATGCTAGCAAGTCTGTTCTAGATCTGATTGCAAAATGATTGTCTGGCGAAAAGTCTCCTACTGTCAATCAGATTAAAGATGTTAGCAAAAAAATCAACATTCCTTTTGGATATTTCTTTTTGGCAAAACCACCTGTTGAGGAATGCAAGATAAACAGTATTGCTCTTAAAAATCCGAGTCGCAACCTGATTGATACAGTTGATAATATGGTAACCGTTCAGGAGTGGATGGCAGAGTACAATAAAAATAATGGCTTATCTGAGTATGCATTTGTTGGAAGTATAGAAATTAGTGATAGTATATCATGTGCGACAAATAAAATCAGGCAGGAATTAGAATTAAGTACTGAGTGGTTTGATCAATATAAGACTGCGGAAAAAGCATATAGATATCTCAGAAATTCTATTACAAATCTTGGTATTCTTGTGATGATGAATGGCGTAGTTGGTAATAATAATCGTCGAACGCTTAGTGTGGAAGAATTTAGAGCATTTACACTTGTTAATCCGTACGCCCCTTTGATATTTATAAATTCAAAAGATACCGATAATGGTAAGCTCTTTTCTCTCTTACATGAACTTATACACATCTTTATAGGTGTCGATAATTTCTATAATGACACTTATGGGACATCGCAAATAGTAAGTAAAGAAGAACAATTTTGTAATGCAGTAGCTGCTGAAATTTTAGTTCCAGATTCTATCTTCTCTGAAGAGTGGTCTAAACACAGTGGAAACAACGAGCATAGAATAACTAAATTGAGTAAAAAGTTTATCTGTAGTTGCTTTGTTTTGTTGAGAAAGGCTCTAGACAACGGTAAAATTAATCAGAATGAGTTTGAAAGACTACTAAATCTGTTTCAAAAGCAGCAAAATAAAGCATCTGGTGGTGGCAATTTTGATCGAACTCTTGCCACGAAGTGGGATAAAAGATTCATTCAGGCTCTCTACACGAGTGCTCAAAGCGGTAGAACTCTATATAGAGATGTGTATCGTATGACAAATACTACAGGGAGTACGTTTCAAAAACTTGTAGACATGGTGAGGAATATTTAATAAGTGAGAAATTTTTGCTTGATTCGAATATTGTTATAACACCATATAAGCTTTATTATCAATTTGATTTTGCATAGGGATTTTAGAAACAATTAGAGAATATTTTAAACTATGATAATGTAATCTATTGAGATGTGGTTGTATCTGAAATTTCAAATGTAGAAGATCAATTATCTACATGGTTTAGAGACTTAAAAGATTTGAAACCTGTATCCGTAAAATCTGCTTCGTTTATGAATCACTATGGGAAGTGCTTTCTTATGTGCAAAAATGTGAGTTATATAAAGAAGAAGCACTACGAAATTGATCTCAAGATGCAGATCCATGGTTAATCGCAGTTGCTATTAAGATAAGTTAAATTATCATTACATAAGAAAACACTGCAGGATTACTGACAAAAAAACAAATCAAGAAACGCAAAAATTCCTGATGTAGCTAACAATTTTGGAATCAAATGCGAGAACTTGTTTGACTTTATGAGACAAATGCATTTTAAACTTTCAGTTTTTCTGATGATAATATTTGATGAGGACTATCTGAGATTACCTTTTCCATTTCTATTGACCTTTTAGTAGTGTATGCGTCTTCGTCTGACATCATATATCCTAGATTGTGCCCATTTTCAAGATTTTTTTGCATTTGTTAATACTCTTGTACTAAAATATTCACGTATGTATTAGTCAGGTATAAAACCATACAGACCAGCGCCTTCATTGCTAGCATCGCCATGAACAGTTTTATCCCATGGCGAGCCTGGTCTATGCGTCCAAGCAGATAGTTGATTAGCTCTATATTTTCCAAAAGTATCAATCGTTAAATCTATAACCTTTATAATTTGGCTTTCTGATTTTTCTATTTGCATGACAATATTCGAATAATGCGCAATTTCATTACCACTATAGATATATTTGAAGACTTTTGGAAACACAGGTCCATAGTCCCAAGCTCGAGGGTATTCATCACAGATCCTCCAAAAGCCTTTTGCTAAATAAATACCGTATGCACAATATAAGAGCTTTTGGATCTTGGTGTTATTGTACACTACATTTTGTTCAATGCACTTTTGCGCTAGATATGCAGCCATATCTCTACTGTTATAGCAAGTAGTCATAGTAATATAGGTCTTTGTTTAATGAATAAGCATTATGAGTATATCTTTAACTTTTTTATACTTATTTTGTAAACATGATCTACATGTTTAGTGAAGATCTAAGATTCTAACTTTATGACATTCTCATATGATATATGATTTGCGTAAATTACTGGTCTACGTAGCTTGCGGCTGTTGCATAGAAAGAGAGCACCTTTTTAAATCATGCTCTTGCTTCACATGTTTTTTTGTCTGATTCTCGAAAAAAGATAATTAGCACAGTCGTAAAAAACACTTTGCAACATTTTGCCTTACAACTTGATAGGCGTACAGTAGCTTTAATTAATAATGATATGTCAAAAATATAAATAAGAAATACAAATTTTTTAAAGCTTTCTGTAATGCTTAGCAATGTTCTCAGCTACTTTTTTACGCAGATTAAAACATTGAACTCAGACTTATCTCTTTGGCTAGTGCTGTTTGATTTTTGAAAAGTCGCTATAGCGAAAGTCTTTCTTATTTTGTCGATATACTTGGGCATGAAAACCTCTGCTCTTTGTGAACATTGTTCATTAATTTTAGGCCATGTAATATTTGCTTGGATATAGAGGATTATCCTCTATATCCAAAATTAGAAAAGTACATCTTTTCTTAACCATCAAGAGACATACAATTCAAGCCTTACAGAACTTAGCAAAGCTAAAAAAATCGCTTGCAAATAAATCTTTGGAACTAGGAAAATTTTGCCGCTTGGGGGAGTGACTAATAAGGCATAAAGTTTGCAAGAAGAATGTGAGTGTCAATTTTGCCTAGGAGTTCGCCATGGAAATGGAATTTAGACCAAGAAATAATGATTTTGGTGTCTGTGTGCTTACAACCCAAGAAAAAGCCAATACTCAGCGTGCAGGGTCTGAAGCCCTGGCCTATGACCGGCCCAAGCATCCTCTAACTCCCCATGTGCCTTCTAGCACAGAGGTTGAGCAGACCTTAACCCAGATGGAAACAGAAGCTCAGGCGCAAAATGCTGAGCTCTTACGTTTACATGCTGGTTTAGATAAGGAGCGCGTTTCGCGCTTATTATCCCTCTTGCAAGATTAAGAGTTTTTAAGCTTTACGATAAGGGGCTAATTCTTCAAGAAAGCCCGCTTGGACTTCAAAACCCAGTTCTTGAGCTTTATCTGCAGCGGCAACTGCTTCATCATAGCGTTCTAAGTCAAAGAGAGCTAAGGCTAAATTATTCCAAGCTGGTGCGAAGCCAGGTTCTTGGTCGAGAATTTTTCGACAAGCCTCTTCGCAGCCACTAAAATTGCCCTGCATGTAATAGGCTGTTGCCAATTCATTGCGAGCCTGAATAAAATTAGGGGCCCAATTGAGCGCTTTGGTTAAGGCACTGATAGCCTTATCAGGTTCGCCGCGTTGGATATGCACAAAGGCAATATTGCTTAAAGGCACAGCATATTGGGGTCGACAATTGGCGGCCTCTTGATTGTACCGTAAACAACCCTCAAGGTCTCCACGTTGTAAACAGATGCCCCCAAGTTGCACATAGGCTTCAGCCAAACGTGGCGAATTACGGACGGCATTTAAGAGCGCTTCTTCAGCGCCCATAAAGTCACGTTTCGCCAAAAGAGCTTGGGCCAAATTATAATGATGGGTGGCGCATTGTTCATTGTCGGCAATAGCCGCTTTTAAATCTTTAATATATTCGTCTATATCGGTGTAACTATCTTTCATAAAAATGTGGCAAGCAGCAATGTGCTTGACTTCTCCTAAAATAATAATTGTGTTCTTGGCACAAAAAAAAGACTAAAGTAGCGGCGCTACCGAGGTCTTTTTTTTTGGGTCTTTTTTTTGCTTTTTACTTAGATGCGACCTTCACGTTGCAGTAGTTCATAATACCACAGACAAAAATCAAAAATGCCGCGATACTTGTCATCTTTAGTAATCACGGCCATGGCAGCATCGAGAATCCCCTGGCGGTATTCGGCACTGAGCTCTTCACGAGGCAAGGTCTTTAAAAAGCTATTAACAAGCTGGGCTGTGGTGCGCATGCCACTGTCTACCCGCATATCGAGGGGGTGATTGGGTTCTTGAAATGGATCCCAATTGTCATAGCCCAGACGATCCACGAATTTGCGCCGGTTGGGGCGCATCTTATTATAGATTTCGCGTTTTAAGGCCTCTTGAGCAGGTGTCAAGGTTGGGCTAGTTGGTTGAATTTCAAAAACACTTGCCGGTATGCGCGGCGCCATGTCATTCCTCCTGCTCTTTACCAATCCCTAAATAATGTGCATCATAATTAGTTAAGAGTGCCATTGACAAGGGAACATAGACTTGATCTAGTTCCGTAAAGCGTGATTTGAGGGTGGTGGCAATATCGTGACTTAATGCTTCCAGCCTGGCCTGAATTTTGTCAAGGTGCAGGGTGGGGTAATTGGTACCTTGGTCAAACTGGGATAAGCCACAGACATGGGATTTTCCATTAATCATAGTTGGCATCCCGTAGACACGACAGGTAATGGGGCGATCTTGATAGAGCAGACACCTGTTTTCAGATGAAAGTAACGGGCAGGGCATGCGTAAGGTAGCCACCTCTTGCATGATATCTGCTTGCTCGACCCCCTGTTTCTCTTTTTGAAATAAGTCGCGCTTGATTTTTGTCAACTTGCGATCGGTAGCCGCAGCTTTTGTTAAGATTTCACTTCTCTCAGGACCATAGTCAAAGGTTTTATGAAAGGCAGCATTAATATACATGGCTTCGACGAGCGACAGATCAAAGAGAGCGTGACAACAGCTATCACAGCCAGGTTTACATTGTATGCACGTGGGAAATTGTTGCATGACCTGTTGGAAGAGTTGATCTGTGGTCGCACGCAATTGTTCATAACGGGCAAAGATAGGGGCAAGCTCTTGGAGCATCATGATCCTCGGTTAAAAAAGCCGCCAGATTGGGTAATCTGGCGGCTTGTGCAGTTAAACCCTTGAAGCGAGACAATATTTATTAGGCTTCTTCCACAGTGATGGCGTCTGATTCACAGACTTCCACACAGGTTTCACAGCCTAAGCATTCTTCACTCTTTACGGGTTCGGATTTGCCATTTTTGAGTTCGTAGACTTCCACGGGGCAGTTGTCCACACATTCGCCACAGCCTACGCATTTGTCCTGATTGACAGTAACGTTATAAGGCATGAGTATTCCTCCAAGAGAAGTTATGCCTGCTATGAATTATACCAATTGCAATAAGGCATAGCTTTAATATAATTGAGTATCAAGGCAAGTCAAGTTGCTAGATACTTGGGGCTTGGCTGCTGCTAGTAAAGCATGTTTATTACGCGAGAGCCTTGTTTTACGCGACGCAAAAAAACATTGGCGTGTTAAGAAATTTGAACTTGAAAAGCAATTTCAAATTATATCTAGCCACATAAAAAATTTTAATAATCTATACGCCTGACATTTGCTTATGGCGAGATTTAGAGTCAAGATTCTGACCGAGATTTGTTTTTTGACAATCCGCAATGGTAAGACTTAAGTAATGCACAGGAGATGACATAAAAGTTCAAGGCAAGTCACATAGATAGATAAATATTTTTGTGGCAAGTAGATTATAGCGCAGCATGATTAAGACAAAAAGCGCATGTGCGAGAGATATTTAACGCAAGCACTTAGAAAAAGAAAAGTAACTTGTTCAGCTAAAAATCCATTTTAGGTATGATTTAAAAGAACGTTATATCTGATCTAAGTTTTTTATACAATTTACATATGTTGTAAAAAAATTGTTTAAGCAAAGACTTTTTGATCTAATAGTTTATGATCCTAAAAGCTATAGTCACAGTGTAAGCGTTTGCTAAGTCTTGTCTTTTGTTTGGAGGAGAGAATGATCCACTGGGCAATTTTAGGATTTGTGCTTTGGTTAGGGTCATTGGTTTCTATGTAACAAGAAAAACAAAATAATTAGCTAGCTTTAAGTCCTTTAGCGTATCCTAAAGGACTTTTTTTATTGACAAAATTTGAGACGCGATGCGTGAAGTAAAAAAAGTTAGCAAACTTTTGTGCTAGCGACTAGCATTACAATAAGATCCTGGCATAATAGGATCTACCGCCGCGCACAATCTGGAGTAAGATTTGGTTAGCCATGCGTTCCCGGCGAAAAGCCTGTAAGAGTTCTTTTTGGTTGCGCACAGGCATAGCACTCACTGCCAAGAGGAGATCACCGGATCGTAAGATACTTGCAGGCCCACCTGGGCGCACTGCTTGGATGCTTAGGCCGCGCCTTGTTTCCCGTACCGTAAAGCCCCAGCGTTCAGTCAGGAGGGCTTGAGCTGTATTATCTGTAAAGGGTTCTGGGGCGATTTTTAGCGTTATGAGCTGGCCTTGTTTTCTGATATTTAAGGATAGAGGATCACCTGTTTGGTTTTTTAAGAGACCTATGTAGTCGCGTCTGTCACCGACAATAGTATTATTGATTGATTCAATAATGTCGCCAGCAGTAATGCCTGCTTTGGCAGCAGGTGTGTGCTCAAAGACAGCTGTGACCAAAATGCCATGGTTCTGTTCAAGACCCAGAGCCCAGGCCGTTTGCCCATCGAGATCTTCGGCTAAAATGCCAAGCCAAAAGGGTGCAATTCTAGATTCGCCCATTAAACTTTCCATGACACGTCTAGCTTTATTTACAGGAATAGCGAAGCCAATGCCTTCAGCTCGCGTGTCGACTGCCGTATTAATCCCGATTAATTGTCCTTCCAAATTGAGGAGTGGCCCACCACTATTGCCTGGATTAATGGCAGCATCGGTTTGGATGAGATCGGTTAGCATGCCACTTTTACTATGAATCGTGCGGCCTTTAGCTGACACCACACCTGTTGTAACCGTATGGCTAAAGCCAAAAGGGTTGCCAATGGCAATGACTGTTTCCCCAGGTAAGAGGTCTTGGGAATCGCCTAGGGGTAGTTCTGGCAGATTATGTGCGCCTTTGAGTGCTAAAACTGCTATGTCAAAGTCAGGTTCTGCCCCCCGCACAATTGCATGAAACTCGCGGCCATCTTGGAGATGCACCATAATTTCATCGCTTTGATCAATGACATGGGCATTGGTGAGTACCAACCCACGCTTACCATCGACAATAATCCCTGAGCCAAGGCTTGCCCGCTTTTGCATTTGGGGGCGGCGTTGCGGAAACCCTGGGAAAAAATCGTCAAAAAAGAGTTCTAGGGGTGAGAGTCTGCGGCCTGTAATCTGGGTGCAGGTAAGATTAACTACAGCCGGAGCTGCTTTTTGGACGGCCTTAACTACAGGTGTATATCTGGGACTAGAAGATATGGGTTCAGCTAAAAGAGCTTGAGGGTAGAGTGAAAGAATGAGTACAAGCCCACAGAGTAGGTAGCGCATGAACATAGCTAGTTTATCCATAAAAAGTTCCAAGTTAAGCTTGGGTCTGCAATTCTCGACAGCATGGGCCAAGTGTATTAGGATTTACACTAGTAAAGGTTTTTTAGAGCTGACCTAAGCACGCTTTTTAATTGTGCCCTGCAAGGGCAACAAGCTAAATCGTGTAGAAATGCCAAGGCAAGTATCTTTTTGTTAAAGAAATATATGTTAGTATAATCTAAAGAAGTTCTAGTATTATTCTTATCTAAAAATTCGCTCTTGTTGCTACTTACTGCAAGAGTTTTGCATAATATTTGTCCGCAGTAGCGAATCGTTCTCTTGTACAAGCTTTGTGGTATGCTGCATGAAGTCTTCGGGCGCCAAAGCAGAACAAGTTTTTGAGCTTAGGCGCAAAGATCTTTATGCACTCTCAAATTTTCCAATTCCAAATTATTAGAAGAAAGATCTATGACAAGACCAGGACGTGTTATTTGGTCCATATTTTGGTTAGCATTATTTGGCCTAGCTTGTGTGCTCCTCTATCATATCTTTGGCACATCTAAAGGGCCGCAAAATCCAGGCATGCGCGGGGGAGGGATGCGCGAGGCTTTGGCTGCTCCTGTGCGTATTGCTAAAGCCCTGGTGCAAGATGTGCCCTATTTTTTAAATGGCCTAGGCACTGTTCTACCCTCAAGTGATGTGCTTGTAAAAAGTCGGGTCAATGGGCAGCTTGTGCGCTTGCATTTTAAAGAAGGTCAACAGGTGAAATCTGGCCAACTTTTGGCTGAAATTGACCCTAGACCCTTTCAGGCGGCTTTAAATGAAGCCCGGGGGAAATTAGCCTCTGATCAAGCCCAATTGCAGAATGCCAAACGTGATTTGGAGCGCTATAGCTCACTCATTAAAGGTGATTACTTAGAGCGGCAGAAATATGATACGCAACAGGCGCTTGTAGCCCAATATACTGGAGCTGTCACTGCTGATAAGGCTGCTGTCGAAACAGCACGTCTGCAGCTTGAGTATAGTCGTATTACAGCGCCTGCAAGTGGCAGGGTTGGTTTACGCAAAGTAGATGTCGGCAACCAAATAGTTGCCAATGACAGTAATGGCATCGTGCGTATTACAGAAGTCAGTCCCTGTGATGTGCTCTTTACCTTACCTGAGACGGTTATCCCTAAATTAATCCAAGCCATGCGCAAACAAGGGGTGAAAAATATTCCTGTGCAGGCTTGGGATCGTGAGCAAAAAAATATTTTAGCCATAGGCCATTTATTATCCCTGGATAATGAAATAGATCGCGAAACAGGTACAGTGCGTTTAAAAGCCAGGTTTGAAAATACCGATAAGACACTCTATGCCAATCAATTTGTCAATGCAAGGATTCGTGTCCTCATCTTAGATAACGTGATTACCATTCCAAGTGCTGCCGTGCAGGTGGGGCCCAGTGGCAACTATGTCTATGTATTTAAGCCAAACCAAGGAGAGGCACAGGCTGAAAAAAAAGGTAAATCTACGGGCACTGTGGAGTTGCGCACCATTGATGTGGCGCTCGAGATGCCAAGAATTAGTGTTATTAAGTCGGGTGTCAGTGCTAATGACATCGTGGTTGTCGATGGTCTAGATCGTCTCAAAGATGGTTTAGCTGTCGAAATTGCCGGCAGTGTAGCTACGCCTAAGGCCGAACCACTATAGTATCAAGACATAGCTGCGAGCATTTCATGCATCTGTCACGCATTTTTATTCTTAGGCCTGTGGCCACATCGCTCTTGATGTGTGCCTTGTTGTTGGCAGGTCTCTTAAGTTATCGGGCCTTGCCCATTTCAGCTTTGCCTGAAATTGATTACCCGACCATTCAGGTGCAGACCTTCTACCCTGGAGCCAGTGCCGAGGTCATGTCGGCCAAGGTCACAGCGCCTTTGGAGCGCTACTTTGGGGCCATGCCAGGCTTAAACCAAATGTATTCGCAATCAAGTGCTGGGGCGTCGATTATTACCTTACAGTTTGCCTTATCGAAGAAGCTTGATAGTGCCGAGCAGGAAGTGCAGGCAGCCATCAATGCAGCCGATAGTTTATTGCCAAGCGATTTGCCAGCCTCCCCAGTGTACAATAAGGTCAATCCTGCAGATCCTCCCATTGTCATCTTGGCTGTCAGTAGTCGTGATTTACCCATGACTAAACTGGAGGATTTGGCAGACACGCGGCTTGCCCAAAAGCTCTCGCAAATCTTAGGGGTGGGGCTTGTGACGTTATCTGGTGGCCAACGCCCAGCAGTACGTGTCCAGGTAAATCCTAAGGCTTTAGCCAATACGGGGTTTACCTTGGAGGATATTCGCCAGACCTTAACCCGCGCTAATGTCAGTGGATCTAAAGGGAGTTTCGATGGAGCTGAGCGAGCCAGTACCATTGATGCCAATGATCAACTTGTAAGTGCCGAAGAGTATGCCCAGACCATTATAGGCTACAAAAATGGGGCACCCTTACGGTTGTGTGATGTAGCTATCGTTGAAGAAGGTGCTGAAAATATTCGCTTAGCAGCCTATGTGGGCAAACAAAAGCGGCAAGAACCCTTCCAACAAGCCATTATCTTAGAAGTCCAACGGCAGCCTGGGGCCAATGTCATTGCCGTAGCTGAGCGGATCAATAAGCTTTTACCGAAATTATTGCAGACCTTACCTGGGAATGTCAGTGTGGAGGTCATCGCTGATCGCACAGAGACTATTAGGGCGACTGTTCATGATGTACAGTTAGAATTATTGTTGTCAGTGTGTTTAGTTATTGGCGTAATTTGGCTTTTTTTACGTGATGGCAGGGCTACAGTGATACCTGCCTTAGCAGTCCCCTTGTCTTTGATTGGTTCCTTAGGCATTATGTATTTGGCAGGTTATTCGCTGAATAATTTGACACTCATGGCGCTAGTCATTGCCTCTGGCTTTGTGGTTGATGATGCCATTGTCGTCATTGAGAATATTGTACGCTATCTTGAGGCCGGCAAAAGTTCGCTTGAAGCAGCGTTAATTGGGGCCGGGCAAATTGGATTTACGATTATTTCCTTAACCATATCTTTAGTTGCTGTTTTAATTCCTCTGTTATTTATGGGCGATGTTGCGGGACGCCTCTTTCGCGAGTTTGCAGTGACCTTGGCGGCCACCATTTTGATTTCAGGGGTGATCTCCTTATCGCTAACTCCCATGTTGTGCGCAACTATTTTGCGCAAAGATTCTACCCATTCCCATACAGGAGGCGCCTTTTTTCAAAGCCTTTTGCGCTGGTATGGGCGGCAATTAGAATGGGTTTTAAAGTATCGAGGGTTCATTTTACTTGTAGCCCTTGCTACAGTTATTTTAACAGGCTGCCTTTATCTCTTAATTCCCAAAGGCTTTTTTCCTGTGCAAGATACAGGCATGCTCCAAGGCATTTGTGAAGCGCCCCAAGATACCTCGTTTAGCCACATGACCAAACGACAACAAGAAATAAGTCAGGTCTTGTTACAACATCCGGCTGTGGAAAGTGTGGCCTTTTTTGTGGGGGTTGATGGCATAAACCCAAGCCCCGGCACATCCCGCTTAACCATTAAGCTTAAACCCTTAAACATGCGTGAAGAAAGGGCGCCTGTAATTGCCGAGAACTTGATGGCTGCCTGTGCTAGTTTGCCAGGGCTCAATCTCTTTATTCAACCAGTACAAGATCTGACCATTGAAGACCGCCAGGCTAGGTTTCAATATCAGATGACCATAGATGCCTTGGATCAAGGTGATTTGGAAGCTGTTGTGCCGAAATTGACCGAGAAATTGCGTGAGCAAGCAGCCATAGGTCACGTGGCCCATGATCTGCAAGCTAAAGGTCGGCAATTGTGGCTTGAGGTCAACCGGGATGCTTGCGGTAGACTCGGTGTCAGTATGCAAGACATTGACAATGCCTTGTATGATGCCTATGGCCAGCGCCAAATTTCCACTATTTTTACGCAGACCAATCAATATAAGGTCATCTTAGAAGTGGCACCTGCCTTTAGACGTGGTCCTGTGGATCTTGAGAGTATCTATGTCGCTACAAGTGCAGACCCTGTGCCTCTCTCTGTTCTCCTCGTGCCCAAAGAACGGGCGGCCCGTTTAGCCCTAGCACGCCAAGGGCAATTTGCAGCATCAACCATTGCCTTTACACCCAAACTTGGTGCTTCCCTTGGGGCGGCAGTTGATGCCATAGAAAGTGTCCTGACAAGCGAACATTTACCCAATGGCATGCACTGGGAGTTACAAGGGCAGGCCCGAGTCTTTGCTGATTCAACTACAGATCAACTCTGGTTAATTTTAGCAGCTATTGTCACAGTATATATTGTCTTGGGCGTCTTATATGAAAGCTATATCCATCCTTTAACCATTATTTCAACCTTACCGTCAGCAGGTGTTGGTGCCTTATTGGCCTTAGAATTATTTAAGATGGATCTAGGCATTGCAGGCATCATTGGCATTATCTTACTTATTGGTATTGTGAAGAAAAATGCCATTATGATGATTGATTTTGCCTTAGTTGCGGAACGCGAGGACGGCAAAACACCTTATGATGCCATCTATACAGCCTGTCTCTTACGTTTACGCCCAATCTTAATGACGACTTTAGCAGCTTTACTTGGGGCCTTACCTTTGATGTTAGGGACTGGTATGGGGTGTGAGATTAGGCAGCCTTTAGGGGTGACAATGGTTGGCGGCTTACTGGTAAGTCAAATCTTAACCCTGTTTACAACCCCTGTAATCTATCTCTGGTTTGCAGATTTAAGTGCCTGGTTGCAGCACAAATGGCAGAAGTCGTAAGTGCTAAGTTTATGTTTTCTATGTGAATGGTTGGGAAGGAGGAAGTTACTTGCTTACGCCTAATCCGAATGCACGTTTAAGCTTTACCTTTTCAGGCTTATTCATTGTCCGGCCAGTAGCTACAACCCTTCTAACCATTGCCATAACTTTAGCAGGCCTTGTAGCCTTTGGCAAATTACCTGTAGCCCCCTTACCCCAGGTCGATTTACCTGTCATTATGGTACGGGCATCCCAACCAGGGGCCAGTCCTGAGACCATGGCAGCGACTGTGGCCATGCCCTTGGAACGCGCCATGGGGCGTATTGCAGGCATCACAGAACTCACATCCAAAAGTAGTCTCGGCCAAACCCATGTGATCTTACAGTTTGATTTAGATCGCGATGCTGATGGGGCAGCCAGAGATGTGCAAAGTGCCATTAATGCTGCAAGTAGTCTCTTGCCAACTCTCCCCACAAGACCCTCCTACCGCAAATTTAATCCGGCTAGTGCGCCCATCATGATCTTGTCGCTGAGCTCGAACATGTATAGTCGCGCCCAGCTCTATGATTTGGCATCCACTATTCTCTCCCAAAAGATTGCGCAAATTCAGGGGGTGGGGGAAGTGACCATTGGTGGGGGCGCCATGCCGGCTGTGCGCATTGAACTTAATCCCGATGCCTTAAACCGTGCCAATTTGAGTACGGATAGTGTGCGGGAGGCTTTGGTTCGGTCCAATGCCTTTATTCCCAAAGGTGTGCTTGAAAATCGACACAATTTTTGGATGTTGGAAGCAAGTGATCAATTAGAGGCGCCCAAAGATTATGCTGATATTATTGTCAAAGAAGAGAATCACACTGTCATCAAATTAAAAGATATTGCAACTATCAATGAAGCGACCCAAGATATTCGCAATATGGCCTTAGCTAATGGACAACCTGCAGTCTTAATCATGGTATTTTTATCTGCAGGTGGCAATATTGTAGACACTGTTGATCGCGTCAAAGCACTCTTGCCTGACCTCCAAGCCTGGCTACCCCAAGCTGTGCGTCTTGAATTGCGCACCGATCGATCTATCACCATTCGCTCATCTTTGCATGAGGTAGAAAAGAGTCTGATTATCTCGGTGATCCTTGTGGTTTTGGTCACCTTCATGTTTTTACAGAGTGTCAGAGCAACCATTATTCCAGCTGTAGCGGCCCCTGTGTCCCTGATTGCGACCTTTGGCATCATGTATTTATGTGGCTATAGCCTTGATAATCTCTCGCTCATGGCCTTGACTGTGAGCACAGGCTTTGTGGTGGATGATGCCATTGTGGTGCTCGAAAACTGCATGCGCCACCATGAACTTGGGTCTAGTCCCTTGGAAGCTGCCCAACGTGGAACCCAAGAAGTGGGTTTTACTGTTATTTCCATCTCTTTATCCCTTGTTGCAGTCTTCTTGCCCATACTCTTACTTGGTGGCTTTATTGGACGACTCTTTCGGGAATTTGCTGTGGTCTTAACCTGTGCTGTGTTATTTTCCATGTTGGTGTCTTTGGTTACAACACCCATGATGTGCGCAAGATTTTTAAGTCGCCTTGAGCCAGAAGCAAAGAAGGCGCCTGGCATCTTTACAAAATTTAAAGATATGTGGGGCCAGGTGCTTAAGAAATTACAAGCAAGCTATTTGTTAAGCCTTAGGAGTGTCTTACAGCATCCCAAAATTACCTTGGCTGTATTTGGCTTGGTGTTAGTTGCCAATGGCGTCTTTTTTTATGTGTTGCCCAAAGGCTTTTTCCCAACGCAAGATACTGGGGTGATCATGGGGGGCTTAAGGTGCGATCAAAGTGCCTCCTTTAAGTTTATGGCTGAAAAACTAACGCGCTTATCGAAAAAGATTCAAGATGATCCTGCTGTGGAACAGGTCTCCTTGCATTTTTCTGGAAGTCGTGGAGGCGGCAGCATCTTTATCACTTTAAAACCTTTGGCAGAACGCAGAGAGAAGATTTTTCAAGTGATGGGGCGCTTGCGCGGCAAGGTAGCCAATGAACCAGGCGTGCAGGTCTTTTTTATGCCAGCCCAAGATATTATGTTTGGTGGCCGCAGTGCCAGATCCCAGTTTCAATATACCTTACAGTCAGATTCTTTACGCGATTTAAAAATTTGGGGCCAGCGTCTGCACCAGGCTCTTGCTAGCTGTGAATTAGTCCAAGACGTAGATTCAGATATGGAAGATCGCGCCTTGCAAACCGAGCTTTATGTAGATCGGGCGCGATTAAGTGCCTTGGGTCTTAGCATGCAGGATGTTGATAACGCCCTAGGCAATGCCTTTAGTCAACGGCAGATATCAACTATTTATAGGGAAAAAAATCAATATAAGGTCGTCTTGGAATTTAACCAACCCTGGTTAGAAAATCCCCAGTCTTTAGAGAAAGTGTATTTGCCAGGGAAATCAGGCCTTGTTCCGTTGCTGAGTGTTGCCAGTGTGCAGAGTGGCTATAGTCCCCTTAGTGTGGCCCACCAAAATCAATTTGCTGCTGTGACCTTGTCTTTTAACCTGCGCCAAGGTGTTAGTTTGCCGCAAGTTCAAGAGCGTATCGACAGGATGCGCGTAAGCCTAGGTATGCCCACATCCATTGTTGGCAGTTTCCAAGGCACGGCCAAAATGTTTGCCGATGCCATGGGCAATCAACTTGTGCTCATGCTGGCTGCCATTTTATTTTTATATATTGTCCTTGGCATTTTATATGAGAGCTTAATTCATCCCTTAACCATTCTCTCGACCATCCCATCTGCAGGGGTTGGGGCCTTTTTAGCGTTATATATCTGTGGTAAGGAATTTAGCGTAATTGCACTTATTGGCGTCTTACTTTTGGCAGGCATTGTGAAAAAAAATGCTATCATGTTGGTAGATTTTGCTTTGGATGCAGCTAGAACGCAAAAGATGAGTGCCAGACAAGCTATTTTTACGGCCTGCAAATTGCGCTTTAGGCCCATCATGATGACTACAGCTGCGGCAGTCTTTGGAGCTATTCCTTTGGCACTAGGGCAGGGTGATGGCGCTGAATTACGGCAGCCCTTAGGAATCACCATAGTTGGCGGCTTGCTTGTGGGACAAATCTTAACGCTCTATATTACACCTGTAATTTATTTATGGTTAGATAGATTTAGCAAAGAGCATAGAAGAAGTAGTGCGTCACTTGCTGTGCCTGCTAGTTCCTAACTTTCTTGCTTTTTTTGCATAATATCTCTTACATGATTTTAGAGAATCTATTTAGATAAAATACCACAAAAATGCCTCTACTTTTTTAATTAAGCAAATAACTCTTGCTGAAAGCTTGCATAACGTAAGCAAAAAATTTTGTAAGACAAACGCAATTATGTAATGAACAAGCGTATGCACAAAAGTTAAACATAATTAGCAATTTTCAATGTAAAGAAAACAAACATAAATTTTAACTTGATGTAATCAGGATCACTAAATACAAAAAAGCCTTCCTTGGGGCTCCCCAGGAAGGCTAAACATGTGCTAATTTATTAAGTATGGCGCAAAATTGCATCACCTTAAAACACAAGATATGTGTGCTTAGGCTCTTTAACGTTCATTATCGTTGCGTTTGATGAAGTTTGTACAGTAAGTATTTTCTGTTGCAGGATAGGGGATGCCGTTTTGTTTGCCAAGCTCAAAACAGCGCATCATCCAGATAAGATTCCTTGCCAAATTGCGTACCGTTTGCATCCCTTCTTCATCCTTATGGACCTCGTCGGCATAGAGCCCATGGACATTATTCCAATATGTTGAGCCTGCGATTGGCATCTGCGCAATGCCAAAATACTTGGTAATGTCGTCTATGGCAGTTGTGGCCCCGGCTCTACGCGCTACGCAGATCGCTGCCGCAGGTTTAAACTGAAAAGCAGGGTAAACTTCGTCTTTGCCATTGCTGTAGAAGACGCGATCCAGAAAAGCTAAAATGCGTCCACTTGCATGGGCAAAATAGGTTGGACTTGCAAAGATAAAACCATCGCTTGATTTTGCTTTTGCCACAAAATCATTGACGCCATCGTCTTTTAAGACACATTGGCCTGTTTTCTTGCATTTATTGCATTGCAAACAGTCAGCAATGGCCTTGGCACCCAGCTGAATGACCTCTGTTTCGACGCCTTCGGCTGCAAAGATGGGCAGCATTTCTTCGATCACACGAGCTGTTGTGCCGTGCAGATGACTACTACCATTAACAAGCAAAACTTTCATAATATTCCCTTCTTTTATGTAATTGGGTTTGTAGAACCTATAACATATTATGAGTAGTCCAAAGCTTTTGATTCTTATATGTCTCTAAAACAACTTTTGCTAGATTAAGAGTGTTAGATAAAAAATTACTTGCTACACGATAGCTATTGTGTCTTATTTTCTCTTGACAAAATATTTATGCAGTTAAATTGATTAAAAATAGTGTTTGCTAAAATGTAGATCTTAGGCAAAATACTCTATATTTAAGCATCATCGTACATTTAAGCAGCTGATGCTACATCTGTCAGATCGGTTAAGTTTTACATGCTTAAATTACACAAACTTTGCGCCCATAAAGACTTTTTTTACACATATATCACAGTTAGCAGAAATTTTCAAGCAACATACTCTATTGCATAAACAAGTGGAAGTATTTTGTATCGATTGTACTATATCTTTTAATATACTTGGCACTGTAAACTGATGAATAAAATAGATACTCTTTTAAAGGATGCTTCACTACTATCTATAAATTTCTTACACAAAGTTAATAATTAAAATTTGCTAGCTTAAACATTTGTAAAGCACGTTCTTTTTGATCAACTAAAGTATGTTATAAACATTTTACCAGAGCTTGTTTCTGAAAGAACGCTACCCCATAGCACAGTATATGCTTATATCCGTACAATTCATCAGCATATTTCTTCGTTATAATCTGATGTAGTGCTTCATTACAATCGTTTTCTAAATCACTGTCCTTTTTCGACTTTTTTGCTTCTATGATGATTGCTCTTCTATTATTTTCATCTTTTATCAAAATGTCAGGGCGCCCAAGACCTTTTTCCTTATTTGATTCTACTGCATAGCCTATTCCAACAAATGCTCCTGCAAGGAAAGCATGATAATAGTCTTCGTGGTAATCATTATAGCTGATTGTTCTAAATAAAAGTTCTGAAAGAGTTGTTGTAGCATCACTTGTATCCTGATCCCAGAATGCCTGTATCATGCGTTTTTGGATAGTTATATCTATAGTTTCTTTGAATAAGGTAACTACAGTTTCTTCAAAAATAGATTTAACTTCTTTATTAGGTATCTTAAGACGCACCATGTCTTCGTCGACATTGGCATCAACTTTTGTAAGATAGCCTGTCATAAGTAGAACACTCCACAGGTTATCTTCAGAAGAATGTAAGTTATTATAGGTCAATTTATCTGTAATCTTTTGCACAATGCTTCCATTGTTCATCAAGATTTCAAATTTTCCTTTAACATTAAAGTCTCTTCGCTTAACAAAAGACAGAAGTATAGAGTTATGGCTTGTATGTTTCCAATAGTTCTTAGGTTTTGCATTGTTACGTTGCCTAAGATCTGATATGTAGTTGATTAGATCCCAAGGACAATAAATAGAGCTGTTGCCAAAAATATAACCGTCATACCATTCTTTGATAATATCAATTTTATCTGTACGGTCGAAAGCCTCAAGCATGGCATGTACTTCATCAAAAGAAAAACCAAAGTAATTCGAAAAATTAGCATCCAAAACTGAATATGACACAAAATTGTTAATGTAAGTAAAAATACTTTCTTTGGCGATACGAAGACATCCTGTAAGCACTGCGAACTGAAGAAATTCATTATCTTTAAGAGATGTACTTAGAATGCCCTTGATGATATCAAACATTTTAGAATAATATTGATTAATTTTATTATCATTTTCATTTGATTTTGCAATAGGAACATCGTACTCGTCAATCAAGAGAATGATTTTTTTGTCATAAACTCTATATAGCATTCTCATGAGAACCTTCAAAGAATTTTGAATATCGCTCTCAGTACCTCTTTGAGCCTTCAGTTTTGCATATATTTCTAGATCATCTTTATCTATCAAGTTATTATTACTTATATCAGAAATTGATTTACAAAGATCTGCGATAATTGTATTTAATTTTTCATATGCAACTTCATATGTTGTTGATTCAGCATCCTTAAGCGAAATCAATAGTACTGGATATTGATTCATCCATTTCTGACAGAAATCTTCATGCTTTGTGATGGCAAGCCCATTAAAAATATCCTTGCTGTTCTTACGTATGTTGAAAAAGTTCTCGATCATACTCATCATAAGTGTTTTTCCAAACCTGCGTGGTCTTGTAAAAAGTGTAACCTCGTTATCAGTCTCATGTACAAGTTCATATAAAAGTTCTGTCTTATCGACATAATAATTGTCTGATTCCCTAAGTTTAGCAAAATCAGATTTTCCCACACCTATCTTAAAGCCCATATGAAGCCCCACCTTTCCTAGTTTGATGAAAATGGGTGTCGACTTTCTTTTTAGTCGCATAGCACTACATTTTATATAAACCTATTTTTCTATGATAAACGAACTAAATGATTTACATAGAAAATTTAAAATTTACAACAATTTCAATTTATCGAATCTTTACTGTAGAGGATGCTAAATAATCTTTAAGAAATATTGCTGCTTTACTAAAATACATACGTATCTAATTATGATAGAAATATAATTATTACATATTCATTATTATTATATAGCGTTTTTATTATAAAGTATGATCTATCAAGCTATATAAATTTTGATAACTAATTAATGTTTATCAATAATAGCTGTTATTATATATTTTAAGTTTACTGAATTGTTAAATTTTCTAATTTTGTTAAAAATCACCACGTAATGATATATTGCATTAGTAATTAGAATAATTTATTTATATGTATTATTGAAACTCTGTACACTCTATAAATGTTATCTGAGCTACATTTGCACCACGTATTTTATATGTCTTTATTTAAGTTTATCAATATAAGTTGTATGTGTATCGTATATTAGATTTATATTTTTTGTTTATGACAAAGATTTTCTTCCACAACTCGTCGTTATTGTATAGGTTACACTTATTATTTAAAGATTTATTATTTTTGTAAATCCATAATTTAAATGTTATGAGTCAAAGTTAAGAATGTTTATAAATTTAGCACCATATTAAACTTTAGATTTAAGGTTTACAACTATGTTTGTTCCTGGAATTGGAATTGATAATTTTAAAAAAATGATTGAATCAAATGTAACATATATAGATAAAACAAAGTTTATTCAAGATATTGTTGCTCCAGATCACCCAGAAGTTTTTCTTTTCACACGTCCAAGGCGTTTTGGGAAAACTTTGTATTTAAGTATGTTAGCAGAGTTTTTTGATATTTGTAAAAATAGTAAAAATCTTTTTGCAAATTTATACATAGCTCACAATCATGAACTATGTGATAAATGGCTGAATCAATACCCAGTTATTAATATCACTTTGAAAGAAATTAATACAAGTAATTATAAAGATTCAATTGACAATTTTTCCGAGTGTATTCGTCAAATTATTATAGAACATCTTTATTTACTTAATAGTCCCAAAATAATTAATGCGAGTAAAAAAATACTAAACAAATATTTAGATTGTGAAGGTTCTGAATTTGAATTGAGAAAATCTTTAATAATGTTGAGTGAAGCTCTGTATTTGCATTGGGAAAAATCAATAATTTTACTGATTGATGAGTATGATGTGCCTTTAAATTATGCTTGGCAATATAATTATTACTCTGAAATGCTAAGTTTTATTAGAAATCTATTCGGATATGCGCTTAAAGGAAATAAATATTTAAAATTTGCAATTTTAACTGGATGCTTAAGAATTTCAAAGGAAAGTATTTTTACTGGTGTCAACAATTTTAAATGTTTCCCAATTTCTAATTTCAATTATGCTGAAACATTTGGTTTTACAGCTAAAGAAGTTGACTATTTATTAGAAATATCAGGATTTAGTCACAAACGACATGAAATAAAAGCTTGGTATGATGGTTATACATTTGGTAACAATTCCGAAATGTATTGCCCTTGGGATGTTTTGAATTATTTATATGATTTAAAATCTCAGCCAAATCTTCAACCTCAGGCTTATTGGCTGAATTCAAGTTCAAATGATCTAATTAAAAATGTTGATTACAATATAACTTTTGATATTAAAGATAAAATTCAAATACTTCTCAGTAAAGGATCTATTCGATGTCAAATATCAGAAGGTATGACCTATGAAGCTATTTTAAATTCTGAAAATGATTTTTGGAATTTACTTTATGCTACAGGTTATCTGACAAAATCAAGACATTTTTTAAATCATAACGATATTCAATCAGATGAAACAGATGTATGGTTACAAATTCCTAATGCTGAGATTGAACGAATATTTATATCGTTAGTTGATAGATGGTTTAAAACAAAAATAGAAAATTTAGAACGTAAAGAATTATTACAAGCATTTTGGTCTGGAGATGATCAAAAATTAACTGCAATTATTTCTAATATTTTACTTAATACGATTAGTTACTACGATTATAATCAATATTTTTATCATGCTTTTTTACTTGGACTTTTCTATGGTCTAAAATATTCTGTTATTTCTAATGTTGAAAGTGGTGAAGGACGTGTAGACATAATAATTAAGGACTCAGAAATTAATCCACAGGTTGGTGCCTGCATTGAAGTTAAAACGACTCAAGATGAAAGTATAAATTTAGATAAACTGTCCCAATATGCATTAAAACAGATTCAAGATAATCAATATGATGCACCTTTACAGAAACTTAAATTAAAAGTTATCAACTGGGGAATTGCATTTTATAAGAAATCATGTATAGCTAGATCGAGCTACTAATATCATAAATGTGCTCTTTACTAACAGCTTCACGCTTTCCAATTATAATTGATAAGATAAAGTAGGATCATACTTTGATATTGCAGATTGAGTCACGCTCAAATTTTATCAAGGTGCAGAAATAATATTTAGATAAAGAATTGTTTATATATTGATATATTGATTAAATATTCTAGATTTTTGTAATAATTTACAAAAATTAAATTCAGTACTATTATTATATAATTTAAGTTGTACACTAAATAGCTAGCCAACTCTTAATTTACATCCTGGTGATGGTGATCTACAAATGTATTACTACTTTGGGTATAAGTTAGGATAATCTATTATTGTATTTAAACATATGGTGATGCATCTTTTACAGACATTTTACTGCTCTATTTTATATTTTAAAATGATAAGAGTGTAAGATTTGCATTTACACTTTTGCTAAATTCAAGGAGACCTAGATGGCGAAAAAATTAGCAGTTGTAGTTGGGGCTGGAAAAGGTATGGGGGTAAACATCGCGAAGGTCTTTGGGCAGCATGATTTTATAGTGGCGATGCTTGCACGCGACCTTGAAAAACTTGCACCTCTAGTCAATGAAGTTAAAACACTTGGCATTGAAGCATACGCTTATGCAGCAGATGCGGCAAACCCAGATTCTCTTTCAGATTGCTTTGCCAAGATACAGCAAAATCACGGCGATGTGGATGTGCTCATATATAATGCTGCTAACTTAACGCCTGGATTTCCCACCAAAATCGGAAGTAGTGATTTGATGCAACACTATCAAGTGGATGTAGCTAGCGCACTCCATGCCGCCAATCTCGTCTTGCCAAAGCAAATAGCAAAAGGCAAGGGGGCTATTCTCTTTACCGGTGGCGGTTTTGCCCTCTATCCCATGGCAGAGTATACTTGCCTCTCCATTGATAAAGCTGCCCTGCGTGCCTTAGCGTTTGCTCTGTCGCAAGAAGTGAAACCTCTGGGCATCTATGTAGGTATTGTGACTATCATGGGAGCTATTGCACCTAATACGCATTTTGATCCAGCAGATATTAGCATAAAGTTTTGGGAGCTTTATGAGCAACAAGCTGATGTGGAATACATCTTCAAATAAAAAGTTGATTGATTTTGCGCATGTATCTATTGTATACCACAGACAGCAATAGATCTTCTATAAAGCATGTTAATAAGTTCCTAATTTAAATCTCATGTGATACTATCATGATTTATGCTTTTTGTGAACATAAGTAAAAATTGTTTGCGCCATTATCAATCATGTTAACTAATTTTAGATTATACTAGCTTTAAAGCAAATCTAGTGCCATAGCTTTAGTAGTCACAAAAAAAGCGAGTCCATTATGGACTCGCTTAAATAGTTAAGGCTTCACTTTGCAACTATTGCTATTCTTTATTAGGTGTTTGTTTAAAGCTAAAGCTCCCTAAGTGCGGGCGCATGGCATTGAGAGAAATGCCTAAGGTCGTTAAATTATGGAGCAAGGCTGAAGTGCCGGCTGGTAAAATATTAAACAGTCCTCCTGCCAAAAAGAGACTATTTAACAGTAATGTGGCCACAAAATTGGTATTAATGCGCCGCATGGTGGATTTGCCAAGACGTCTTGCCGCAACTAACCCATTGAGATCTGCTTTGGTCAATAGTACGTTGGCTACTTCTTGGGCTAAATCTGTGCCATCAATCATGGCTACACCCACATGCGCAGAAGATAAGGCAGGTGCATCATTAATTCCATCGCCTACCATTAAGACCTTGCAACCATTATCTGTGAGTTCTTGGACAATCTGAGCTTTATCTGCAGGGAGTATTTGGGCACGATATTCAGTTATGCCGGCACGTTGGGCAATGGCTTTCGCTGTGCGTTCGTCATCACCTGTGAGCATAATGACCCGTTTAAAGCCCTCTTGACGCAAACGTTCGATAACAGCAATGGCTTCTTTACGCAAGGGGTCTTCAATGGCCAATAAACCTGCAAGTTTACCATCTTCAGCCATGTAGAGTAGGGATCTGCCTAGAGCACTTTGTTCAGCAATCTCTTTGGCAAGAGGTGAGATATCCACATGTTCATCACATTCAATATAATGCCTACTACCTACACAGAGTTGCTTGTCATACAAGCAAGATGACACACCGTGGGCTACAATATAGTTGACTTGAGCATGTTCTTCTTCGTGGATTAAATTTTCTTCCTGGGCTTTTTGTACCACAGCACGGGCCACAGGATGGGGAAAATGTTCCTCAAGACAAGCCATAATGCGTAAGACTTCATTGCGCTCCCAGCCTGGGCAAGGAATAACTTCTGCTACTACCGGGCTAGCATTGGTTAAGGTACCTGTTTTGTCAAAAACCAATGTATCGGCTTCGTTAAGAGCCTCAAGGAAGCGTCCACCTTTGATCACGACACCATGGTGCGCACCTTCGCGCATGGCGGCAAGGACGGCTAGCGGTGTGGCCAATTTTAAGGCGCAGGAGTAATCTACCAGTAAGACTGAGGCTGCCCGCATAAAATTGCGGGTAATAGCAAAGACAAGGCCTGAGAGGGCAAAGGTAAAGGGCACAGCGAGATCTGCCATGCGTTCACTTTTGCCTTGGATGCCGGCTTTGAGGGCTTCTGATTCTTCGATAAAGGTTGCAACTTGGCGAAAACGTGTATCATCACCTACTTGGGTGACTCGAATAACAATTTCGCCCTCTTCAACTACTGTGCCTGCAAAGACTGCCCCGCCATGCTCACGCTTGACACCAATGGGTTCGCCAGTCATTGAAGCTTGATTAACTACAGCTGTACCTTCTTCGACAATGCCATCAATGGGAATGGCACTGCCAGCCCTGACGATGACAAGATCATCCTTTTTAATTTTGGCAAGAGGCACGCATACTTCAGAACCATCAACCTTGCACCACACTGTATTAATATTGAGTGTCAAACTCTCAGTCAAGGAATCTAGGGAATGGCGTTTGGTCCAGTAGGCTAAGGTATCACCGAGACCGAGTAACAAGGTTAACATTGATACCGTGTTAAAGTCACGCATATACAGCGAGGCCGCAATAGCAGATGCATCTAAGACCTCGACAGTAAGTTTGCCATGCAAGAGAGCGTCTATACCTTTTAAGATAAAGGGAATGGCCCCAATTATAGCTGAAGCTATACGCAAATTGTTTGATAAAAAGGGCCGGACAAAAAGATAACGCAATAAGGGCGCAAAACCACCTAGAAAAGGCTTGGGGTCTGTTTCTTGACCTTGCAAGTTTTGTAAGGCAGGCAATTTTTCATTGGCGTCAAATAGTTTGAGGGCCTCAAGACGACTTTTTTGATCTGCATAAAAGACCAGAAAACTCCCTGCCCGCGGATTACTGCTAGCCTTTAAGATGCCATTAATTTTTAGCAGTTTGTGTACAAGGTCTTCACAAACAGTGCTAGGAATTGGACAATGTGAACGGATGCGCATCCTGCCATCGGTAGCAGTCTGCAGACCTTGGATTTCATGAACGAGATAAAAAGGCATCCTCTAGTGCTCCTACAAAGGTCAAGCACCCCACTCTAAAGTAAAGTGAGGCTTGGAAGAATTTGCAAGCCCAATTAATTGTCGGCACAAATATTGTTCAGGCAAGAGCGTATAGCAAAAGACTGTTACCAAGTCTTTCAGCTTAGCCACGAGTGTGGACACATAAAAGACTCTTGAATCTATTATATGCCGATCTTTTTATTTGAAAGAGTCAGACAAATCGCCTCTCTGAACAAGACACTTGAAACGTGCGTTAGGATATGCACGCCTTATATCTTATAAGAGAAATTTTGATACCAAGAATAGGCTTGTGCTTTAGTTCACAATTGATTTACCAACGTATTACTTTAAAACATGATAACTTGCAGAATCTAGTCGCAAAGCAAATTAGTTTTAGTATACAATGTGTACTATGGCATATCTAAAATTTACTGTCACATACATTAAGCTCTTGAATGAGTCTTGAGAGAGACATTAAGCGTAGCGGCAACGGCAAGTTTTTACTTGACAATGCACTCTAAACATTGGTTGACATGGCTTGTTTTTCCTGCATCTTCACAGACAATATTCTTAATATATAGCGTGCTTAAAAGAAATTTAGCGAACCAGTTTTGCAAGCTGATTCGCTAAATTTCTTCCAATATCTGATTGAAATATTTATAATTGCAGGGTGAGAAAATTAAGCTTCTTGAGCCTCAGCAGCTTGTTTTTTATCAGCCTTTTGTCTGGCCGCGGCTGCCATATCTTCAATGTCTTCTTTTAGGGTTTCAACTTTGCCCAAGATGGCATCCTTGACACTGATGCCTCGGCTAAGCAGGTCAGATGCGACTGGTTTTAGATCGAGTTTTCCTTTGCTTACGGCAATTGCGCCTACGGCACCGAGAGCTACACCAGCAAGAAGAACGAGTCCGTATTTTAAGACATCTGTCATAATCACGCCTCCAAAAGAAAAGATAGATTTTGCCGCGTACGTGTTATTAAATAATAAGCTAAGAAGGGTAAAAGTCAAGACGCGACAAAAAAATTGTTTGTCACTTAGAGGCTCGGGCGTTCTTTTTCTAAGTTAGTCCTGTCTCTAGATATAGCGTGTACAGTATGCTACCAACGCTTCTCAGAAGCAATGTAAGCCATATGTTATGCGTGACTTTGGGTTGACCTTTGCTAGTCTCAAAGGATATAATTGTTTATTTACGTTTAACCGAAAAATCTAGGCCTGTCAAGAAAAAGAAATTGCATTTCAACTGCAAAGGATACTTACTCATGAGTACACCTAGTTATGTGGTTAGTCAGATCGAAGGTCGCGTGCGCTTACGGCATCCTATATTTCAAACTGAAGAGGGGCGTGCAACAGCCCTAGATATTTTACAACGGGAGAAACAAATTCGGGAAATTAAGCCTGGACATTCCTCCATTTTGGTTTTGTTTGACCCCGCATTTGACCTAAAAAAGCTCTGGCAAGAGCTTGAGGCGGCTTTGCCGGCGCTATCTGCTAACAAGACTTCTGAAAAGTCCCTTGAGAGCCTTTTAGGCATAAGCGCACGTAAATTAGAGCTCCGCTTTTTGTTGTGTGTGACAGGCTTTGCTTCTTTACTGGGCTTTGTTGAAAGCGGTAAAGCTCACGTTTATACTTCAGTATTGTTTTTAATTTTGTTGAGTCGCCATATCTGGATGCGGAAGCAAGCTATGTAACTTGTAAATCTATATTTATTGTGTTGGGATTATGATTTAAGATCCCAACACAATATACTTTTTAGTCAGTATTTTTGCATAGAGTTTGTGCGCGTAGAATTTTTGTCTAATCTTATAGCTTGAAATTATTAAAATCTAAGCACTATATTATTCATATAGTACTTAAAAAAATTGAGATATACATTACAATGCGCCGTGTATAATTAGAATATTTTTTGCTATGTTTGATAAAGATTATTGAATAATATTTGCATATATTATATTAATTTATATTTTATGTTTAGTTATTTTATAATTATAAAGTTGGAGATATGCAATGAAAATTTGCAAAATGTTATATTCCGACATTAATTTTGAACCTGCTGCTATACAACCATGTTGTAATACACATGCTATAAAAGTTCCAAAATATGAATTTCATGGCGATGAAGTTGACATGCATGGATATGCCAATTACATCAATCAAGTATTAAATGACTTACAAACAGATAGTAATATATGTAAAGGTTGTGATAAGTTAGTAGAGATCAATGATGATGAGATAAGAAATAAAAAGTTAATTTTTTCATTTGGAACAGTAAGTTTAAATATGCACAGATTTTTATGTAATTGTAAATGTGTATATTGTAATTTTTGGCACAATTTGCGCAAGAGTTATAAAATTTTACCACCATTAAAAAGTTTATATAAGCAATCACTTTTACGAAAAAATTGTTTTTTCAGTTGGGGTGGGGGAGAACCAACCATCCAGCCAGATTTTGAGGAAGCAAGTGCTTGGATTAAAACTATTGGATGTAGTCAATATATTCACACTAATGCAATTATCTATTCTAAAGTAATAGAACAGTTACTATCTTCGCAGTCGTGTTCCATCAATGTGAGTCTTGATTCAGGGACAAGAGAGATTTATGAAAAAGTAAAAGGTGTGAAAAAACATGATAAGGTCATAGCTAATTTATGTAAATATCGTGAATTTTCTAATCCCAATGCTATCCATTTAAAGTATATAATTTTTAATGATAATAATAGTATATCAGAGATTGAAAATTTCTTATTATTTGCAGCTAAAACTTTACAAATAAAGATAATAAATTTTTCATTTGACTTTCGTGAAGTATGTAAAAAAGCTGTTAGTCAAAAAACAATTATTGCAGCTGCATTTTTGATTAAACGCGCCGTTGATTTAGGACTTGATGTAATTCCATTTTTTGTAGACGATGATATTTTACAGCGAATCAAAGCGGCAAGAATTTAACATTTATTGATCGATTACAGTTTAAATACGATTTTGGTATTTTTATAAAAATCAATTTAGAAAAATATAGAATAAATTTTGTATAACGAAGATACTTTAATCTCAAATGGCCAAGGTTTTAAATATACAAGTGCGAAGTGCGTCTAGGGTTTTTTAAGATAAGCATTTCGCTTTTTTTATTTCTATTAATTTAAACATGTAAAAAATAATAACAATTAAGCCACATAAAGAAGCATGCCGCGCCAAAGACTGCACATGCTCTACTACCCATAATTTGTACTATGATATTTGCTAACTTTTTTGTTTGGCGCAGGCAACTATAAGTGTAAGTAGGTACAAAAAATTTAAAACATTATATTTAAGTCATATTGATATTTTAAACACTATTAATAAGCTTAGGCAATGTGTTTGGCTGCGATAATCTTATTAGGAGTCTATTAAATGATATTATATTGCGTTCATATTTTTTAGGTTGCTAACTAGAAATTTTTATATTGACGAAACGTAATACTGTATTTAATCTGTATGTAAAACAATAATTTTATTTTTGAAGAAGATTACATAAAGTAAAACGATGCAAAACATTTCTAACTATATATATTATGATCGTGTTAAATATAGATTACTTAAGTTTACAGATAAGTATATAAGCTTGCTTTTTGCTGTTGAACAACTTAAGCAGTTATACATTGTAACAAGCATTGCATGACATATGATCTATAATAAATATTGATATAAAATTAACATATTTTGTGCCAGATATCTCTTATATTGTGCTCTTGTGTAGGTAATAGGTCAGATATTTCTAGCATAATAACTAGATAACATGATTACAGGAGTTGATTAGCTATCATGCTAGCAAGAAATCGCTGCAAGAAAGTAAGTAAGCAATTTTTCTAGGCTAATATGCATCTAAATTTACCTTTTGTCATTTAAGCATTTGGGTACGGTTGTAACACATGCAGATTTAAGAGTTCATGCGCAAGCCTAGAGACAGGTAAACCTACAACATTAGACCAGGAGCCATCGATTTTTTTGATGAGGAAGGCTCCTTGGCCTTGGATGGCATAACCGCCTGCTTTGTCTCTTGGCTCCGAAGTCTTAGCATAGCTTGCCAAGATTGCGTCAGGAAAGTTTTGAAAATAGACTGCACTTGTTTCACTAAAACTTAAGGAATGTTTAGGACACATATCTGGCAAGATCAGGTGTACGGATGTGGTCACAAGATGTTTCTGGCCGTTTAAGAGGCGCAACATCTCTAAAGCACATTGGGTGGTTTGCGGTTTACCAAGGATTTGTCCTGCAAAAATGACAGTCGTATCTGCTGCAAGGATTATAGTGTGGGCACGACGCGTGGGCTCAAGGCTTGTGTAGCAAGCTTGAGCCTTGGCTTTAGCTAGATTTTGCGTGTAGATAGTTGGATCTTCATGAGGGCTTGGGGCTGGTTCCTCAAATTCCGAGGGCAGCACCTGATATTCTAGACCCAAGGCATCAAGAAAGTGTTTTCGGCGTGGTGAGCCTGAGGCTAGGATGAACTCAAGGCCCGGGGCAAGTTGAAAGAGAGGTTGTGTCTTCATGATAGATGCGCTGGGGTATGTTCTAATACCTTACAACCATCCATGGTCCAGACCTGAAATGTGCCCTGTTCATAAAGGCCATAGGAACGTTTAGAGCCACCTTTGGGAAGTGACAAAGAGCCAGGATTCCAAAAATGGAAACCCTGTAAGGTCTCCCCTCTTGGGATATGTGTGTGCCCGCGTAAGATGATTGTGCCTTGGGGCAGATGGTCTGGCAGAGGCGGTCTTTCAGGTAATCTATGTCCATGGCTTGCTAAGATATGCAGGCCATCACAATGGATCCAAGCAGATTCTGTCACAGGAAAGGGGAGGTGACAGATATCGACCTCGGCATCACAATTGCCTTTGACGGCAGTAAAGCTTGTGCCAAGTGCTTTTAACTCTGCAAAGTCGTGGAGAATGGAGAGAGTATCATAGGCATCTGGTAAGGGATTGCGGGGCCCATGATACACAAGGTCACCCAAGAGCACGAGCATATCTGGCAGTAATTCTTTGGCTTTCTGCACAAGAAAGTGTAGGCTCGAGAGTGAGCCATGTAGATCAGAAGCAATCAAGATTCGCATGTTTCTACCTTGGACTTGGGCTTGTTATAAGGTTGAGCGGAACTTTCTAACATAATTGGAATGTCATCTTCAATGGGGTAGAGGAGAGCGCATTGCGTACAGAGAAACCCTTCTGGGGCTTCAGAAGAGCCTATAAGTTGTAGATCTCCTTGACATTTCGGACAGGCTAAAATTTTGAGTAGTGTTGCAATTTGCATAGCATTCTCAAAAGCACAGGAGCAGGTCGTGACTATCGTGCTCTTTGGCTAGAAGTTCTAAAACTAGTTTTCGAGATAAATGGGTGTCTCATGTGAATATAATTATAGGAAAAGATACATTACTTTTACCGGTAATTTCGTGAACAAAAAGACTAAGTCAGGTCAAACCAAAGGCGTGGTTTATCTGTCTCCACCTTTTAAGTGCATAATTGTCACCCACAAAAATCGGTAAGCCTTGGGTCGTGAGAAAGCTAACTAATCGGAAGATACTGGAAGCGTTCATGAATGTTCCTGCAAAGCTAATATAATCTAAGTTTTGGTAAAATTATTACTCTTTGATACATCATTAAATATATAAGCAATGTAGCATGACTAATAATTTAAAAACTATTACACTATATAAAAATATCACGCATCTAAATCTAACATATCAAAATTTACTTGCGCTTTTGCTGGCAATGTAGTAAGTAGTCTAAAAGACTCTACTGTCTCAACATATTAACCTTATAACACTTGGCAGCATAGTCTGTAAGCTAGGAGGAAGAAGAGTGAGCATCGATCTGCATACTCATAGTACTTATTCTGATGGCACTGATTCGCCAGAAGAGCTATTAGCTAAAGCTAAAGAGAGGGGCATAGAAGCTCTGGCTTTAACAGATCATGATACCTGCCGTGGCCTTGCACGGGCTGCTCAAGCCGCCAAGGAGCATAACATCATCTTTGTCCGTGGCTGTGAACTTTCCACAATGTCTGAGCGCGGCGAATTTCATATTTTAGGACTCTGGATACCCGAAGAGTGTCCAGCCCTAAAGATTAAGCTTAGAGAGCTAAGACGGCGGCGTGATTTACGTAATGAGCAGATGGTTGAAAGGTTATGTGCCATAGGTTTACCTTTAACCATAGAAGATGTTTTAGCATGTGTGCAGGGTAATGGCACTGTAGGCCGCCCCCATATAGCCCAAGCTATGCTCAATAAAGGGTATGTGCGCACCACACGTGAAGCTTTTGATAAATATATTGGGGCTGGCTGCAGCGCCTATGTACCGAAAAAAGTCTTTAGTCCTGAAGAAGCTGTGAAGGCCTTGGTTGAAGTACAAGCTACAATATGTTTAGCCCATCCTATGCTGCATCATTATCCACTTCATTGGCTAAAACAACGTATTGCTAAGCTTGTAGACTGTGGCCTAGATACCATTGAGGTGTGGCACACAGAGCATTCATTATCAGATATAGAACTCTGTTTACAATGGGCTAAAGAATTTAATATCGGCGTAAGCGGTGGTAGTGATTACCATGCTAAACGTAAGCCTGGGGTAGAATTAGGTACAGGTCACGGCAATCTTAATATTCCCATGAGTGTCTTAGATGCCTTAATAGCACGCCGGAAAGCTAAGGGCTTACCCGTTTTTTAAAGTTGCCAAAATAGCTGCGCCCATGTCGGTATAGAGCTTGGTTAAGTATTTGTCTTGCATGACTTGGCGGCTGCGCAAGTGTCTTTTGATGAAGGTCAAATCTTTAGTTTTATGTGCAATTTCGGCGAGCCGTTTACGTGCTGTGCTGAAGATGTTGGGCGCAAAGCCTGGGCACAAGGGTTCAAGACTTAAGAGTTTTGTATAATGCTGTTTTTGCGGAAACCAAGATGTTATGGTCGCATATTGAGTGATCGCTTTTTCATATTCGCCTTGATCTAGACTTTGGGCTGCTAGGTATTCATGACCATCTAGCCAATAGGGATTCATTTCAAGTAACTTTTCCCACACATCTATAGATTGACCTTTTGCTTTTTCTAGAAGATTTGCGCTTGTGTCCTGCTTTAGCGTTAAGCATAACTCTAAAGTATCCGTCACAATGGGTAGAAAACCATCGCGTAGGCCTTGAATATGTAGGTCAACCTGATACATGTCGGCACAACGTGCATAGAGCAGTTTGCTATTTTTCTCTTCATTATTGCTGCGGCCAGGTGTTTGGCTTTCTAAATGATAGATGTGCGATTTGGCTATACAGAAAAATTTACGTCCGCTGCGTCCTAAATGGAGACATAAATCAACATCTTCAAAACCATTGGCATAGTCAGGGTAAAAGCCCCCTTGATCTAGAAAATCACTGCGGCGCAGCATAAGTGCTGCTGCAGTAAGTGCTTGCAGGGGACGTTGGGTTTGAACGACCGGGTGGTTGACCGGAAAAAAACGGTAGAGATGCTGGGGGCGATTGCAACTAAAA
The DNA here is from genome assembly GCA_017454005.1 of Desulfovibrionaceae bacterium. Lineage (GTDB taxonomy): Bacteria > Desulfobacterota > Desulfovibrionia > Desulfovibrionales > Desulfovibrionaceae > Desulfovibrio. The sequence continues at coordinate 40,997 of JAFTDU010000021.1, forward strand.
ACTATGCCTAAATGCTGCACTGTCTCATTGGGATAGAGGAGCAAGGGGCCCACCCCAGCCACCTTGTCACGATTTACTAAGGTATTTATGAGCGGAGCATCCCAGGCAGGAGTGAGCCTTGTATCATTGTTTAAAAAAAAGAGATATGGGGCAGTTGCAACTTGAGCGCCCAAGTTACAAGCTGGACCAAAATTGTGATTAGTGGCTAGATGGATAGCCTGAAAGTGATTGCCAAAGAGTGTCTGCCCTAAACTTTCAAGTTCTGTTTTAGTAGCATCCTCGGAGCCATTATCTACCACAATGACTTCATAGTTGGTAGCTTGAGTGGTGGCAAAAAGACTGTGTAAGCAGTCTTTTGTTAAATTCCATTTATTATAGACAGGGATAATGACAGATAGATCTAGGGATTGCATAGAGATCCAAGGGCTTAATTTAATGTACCTTGGGCATAGATTTCAGCAAAGATTTCAGGGGGCAGTGGCTTAGAGTAAAAAAAGCCTTGGGCTACAGTGCACGCTGATTCTTTCATCAGATTGACATTTTCTTCTGTTTCTACACCTTCGACAACAACATTGATTTTTAATTTGTTAGCCATAGCAATAATGCTCTTAAAGATGATAGAGCGCTTATTGATCTGATTATCTTCGGCAGAAGGATCTAAAATATCGCTTAATTTAGCCGCATGTAAAAAATTTTGATCTATCTTTAATGTATCAATATGTACATCTTTTAACATTGCTAAAGAAGAATAACCACTACCAAAATCATCCATAGATACTTTGATTCCATGCTCTTTGAGCTCATTGGAAAGTTTGATCATTGTCTTTTGGTTATCATAAAATAAGCTTTCAGTTAATTCAATGTCAATGAGATGTGGTGGAATATTATATTTATGCAGTAACTTGATAATGTGGTCGAGGAAGTTCTGATTATCTAGATGTCTACGTGAAAAATTAATCGAAATGGGTACTCCAGAATTGGGCCCTTTTAATGCTTCGTGCAAAAAACGCAAGACTTTCTCATAGATCAAGAAGTCTACTTCGACAATGAGACCGGTGGATTCACAGATGGGAATAAATTCAGCGGGACTAATCAATTGACCAGAAGGCCTGCGCCATCTTGCTAAAGCCTCTGCACCGACCAGTTTGCGCGTATTAATATCAATTTTAGGTTGGTAATATGGCAAAAGCTCTTGGTTTTTTAATGCTTCTTGAATAGTTTGTTTTAATTTTTCTGAAGTCAGTAACTTCGTACTTAAGTCTTCATCATAGAGTTTAATGCTTGTATGCACATCCCCTTTGATTTGTAGTGCGGCAAGTCTTGCTTTGTCATACATATCATGAACATTTTCATAAATATTGACTATAGGGTAGATGCCACCAGAAAAATGAATCTTGACATTACCACTACTTTTCATGGGTTCTAAAAGGTGAGATGAATCTAGAGGATCTTGTCTACAGAGGAGTGCAGCAAAATAATCGCCCCAAATATGCGTTAATTGTTCTTCAGCATTGAGTCTTTGACTAATGGCATTATTAACTTGCTGTAAAATGACATTGCCATAGCCAAATCCATAATAACTATTAATATATCTAAAATTATCAATATCAAAAGCAAGTACACTCCATGGTTTTTCAGGCGCAGCCTGCACTAAACGCGGTAAATCATGCAGGAGGCGATTAAAAGTAGCACCATGAGTGATCGGATCTTCAAATGCTATACGCTGCAGTTCTTGTTTTTCTTTTTGTTTGAGAATAAGAATATAAAATATTGTTATACCAAAAAAACAACTGAGTGCTAAGAGAATAACATAAAAAAGATTAATGATTGTTTTTGCATGCCGTGCAATCACATCCGTATCTACACTTGTAACGACATACCAATTGTGCACATTAGCAATTTTTTCATATGCATAAAAAATATCTTCATTTTCATTATTTAGAGCAATCAAAATATTTGATAAACCATGATTAATATCATAACGAAACTGTTCTTCTTGTTCAAGATTATGCGTATTGTGCAAAACATTAAAAAAATTGTTGTTATCTTTTACTGTGTCGTCATTTGAATGCAAAATTATTGTGCCATCATGATTAATAATATAAATTCGGCCTTCAGAGGCAAACAGTGGTGGTATGCAAATATCAAATAATTCTTGCGGATAATACTTTTTTTGTAGAGTCCCTATGATTTTTCCTTGATAATATATAGGTACGCTAATAATAAATAATTCTTCTCCATTAAGATAGCTTTTAATTTTCTTTGAAATATTAGATTTACCTGCCAATGCTAAACGAAAATAGGATCTCTCAGCAATATTGATTGGCTCTATAGAAGATGCAAGAGAAACTTCGCCATTTTTTGATGCCACAAACATTTGTTTTTGTTGGGCGCCAAAGAGTGACATAAGGGCAATGTGCATTTCAAAAGCATCAGCATGTTTATCTGTAAATTGTGCAGCTAAGTGGCGAGCATTAATGACTTGGTTTTGGATCTCTAAATTAACTCTAGCGATAATAAGTTCGCAATTTTTTTTGACCATTTCTGTCAAATTCGTTCTAGCATCAGAATGTAAGAGATCTTGAGTATATCTCATTAAAGCAATGACAGAAACAATCAGTAATATATTAAAGATAAAGGTAATGATGAAAAGAGATTTATTTTGCAAATTAGAAAAGAATTTCATCTGCGCACCCGATGCAAATTTGTACTGTAACAATAAATCTTTACAAATATACATCATAGCTTTACACTGATCGCTACATAATAAGTGTGATGCCTCTTTCTGCATAGCAATACAATTATGTTACAGCATCGATTGTGTAGAATGAAAGTTGTTTCTTACATCTATATTAAATAATTAAATACTATTGTTACAAACATATTTGTTGTTAATCTTTATAGATAAAATATTATCACAACAGTTTAATAATCGTATGACGTTTCGCCTAAATGTTTAAAAGTCGTTGTGGCAGAGCACAGATTGTCTTTATTTTTTGGGTCAGACATTAAAAAAATATCGGCGCAATGTAATAACAATGCGATAAGAAACACACTGGCATTGATATACTATCAATCGAATGACAGCAGATTACCACGATAACTTATTTTTTTAGGAGTGTTGCAAAATACGGAATAGTCTTGCGCAAGCCTGTTTCAAGATCAATGGTTGGCGTAAAATTAAGCTTTTCCTTGGCTTGAGTTATGTCAGGGCGCCGTTGTTTTGGATCATCACTTGGCAAGGGCAGATAATTAATTTGCGAGCTACTTCCAGTTAAGGCTATAACTTTTTGCGCAAGCTCCAGAATGGTAAATTCTGTGGGGTTTCCCATATTAATGGGACCTGTGATACTCTCATCACTGTCCATAAAATTGACCATGCAGGTGATCAGATCATCGACATAACAGAAGGAACGCGTTTGTGACCCATCACCATACACGGTGATGGGTTTATTTTGTAATGCCTGCATGATGAAATTAGAGACCACACGACCATCATCAGGCTGCATATTGGGGCCATAGGTATTAAAAATACGACCGATTTTAATTTTTAAATGATGTTCACGAAAATATGAGAAGAACAGGGCTTCAGCGCAGCGTTTCCCTTCATCATAACAAGAACGCAGACCATTGGGATTGACATGGCCCCAATAGCTTTCGTGTTGGGGCGTTTGTTCTGGGTCGCCATACACTTCACTTGTTGAAGCTTGAAAAATTTTACATTTTAAGCGTTTAGCCAGGCCTAACATATTAAAGCTGCCCATAACACAGGTTTTGATTGTTTGAACGGGATCAGCTTGATAGTGAATGGGCGAGGCGGGGCAGGCTAAATTGTAAATTTCATCGGCTTCCACATGCAGGGGGAGGGTGATATCGTGGCGCAGTAGTTCAAAATGCGGATTCTCCAAGAGATCCAAAACATTTTGCCTAGAACTCGAAAAGAAATTATCGACACAGATAACCTCATGGCCTGCGGCAAGAAGTCTGCGGCAAAGATGTGAACCCAAAAACCCAGCACCACCTGTTACTAAGATGCGTTTATGTTGGAGCATGTTGGCCTCAATGTAGTTTAAAGATGACTTAACATAGCGCAAAAGTGTCAAGCGGACAATATGGCAAGAAGATACAGCATTTATGATATAGCAGTGGTTAACTTACGCAACTCACTATTAGTGTCAAATCTTAGTATATGATCAAAGGCACTTGGATCTGATATTCACTTGAGTAACCAGAATGAAACAATATATATGTGATTCGTATATGAATGCTTACAATATTTAATAAGTAAGATAAATTGGCAATCTTATTCTCTACATTCAACGTTTCTGTGAAATAAATCATTTATCTTAGATCATAAATATGTATATTAAATATATTTTTACAAAACAACTTCATTATACATAACTAAGAATTTACGATCATAAACGTGATGGTTTATTTTATAAATATAAGCACATATTGTATGTGATGTATATTGATAGATGCAATAAGTGTATGTTAATATAAGAAAGAGAATTTTTTATAACTTACAGTCTTGATAAATATAATCTTCATGTAATAAGTGCTACAAAGATGTTTGTCATAATTAAATTACAAACTGTCTAATTAAATAGTATACTCTTATTGTTAGATTTTTATGCATGGATATGTGTTTTAGAGCTTTTAGTATATAAATTATTTGCTGCGTTCTGCGACTCCTGCATGCTTTTATGAGCTCTCCAAGCATTATGTTGCGAATGATTTTGATTATGGTATAAAAAAGTGCCACAAACTTTAATGCCGCAAGAAAAGATCGTTGTGCCAAGATTGCGACATAGCAGTTGCAGCGTGCATAAAAATTTTTTTAAATAACCTTTAGAGATCTGTTAACATTTTAACCTATTTAATGTTTATTAAGGTGAATATATACATTTTAATGTCAGTTTAGAAAAATGTGATTTAGCAGAATATGACAAAATACATCAATGATATTGTATTGCGAGTTCATCTAGAACAGGCATTAATTTACTCTGTGACATTTTAGAACGTTCTCAAGTTGCAGGTCTACATTCTGAATAAAGAACGCAGCCTGATCCTTGGCCTTCGACCGA